>JAGRMV010000050.1 GCA_020441045.1 Deltaproteobacteria bacterium
TTTGTTGTTGTCGATGGCCAATTTGAAACCGAGCAAGAATCGGTTTTGCGGGCCAATATGATTTTTCAACCAACGCTTAAAATGGCTTGGTACATCCAATACCGCTTGTACAACCAAGTTGATGCCGTGAACAATGACCAAAAAGTACGCTTGCACGAAGTTTTTATCAGCACCAATCTTCGCTTTTAGCATGATTTAGAAAACAACTTCATGCTTGTCGTATAAACGCTTTGATTTCTATTTTTGTTTTGCCGCAAGATAAAGCGCGCCTTTACCGACCTCAACATTGATCGGAACGTCATTTTTGCATAGAGGACAATCTTGTTCCGACCATGCGTCAAGTTGCACATCAAGCAAGCTTTTAAGTTCAGATACGCCAAGATCTTCAGCTTTGACATTGCCTCGATTGCATATTGCAGCGACCCCGACAATATTTGTGTTTAAGGGTTGTAGCATCTCAACAACTTTTTTTATTGAGCCTCCGGTATTGAGAATATCCTCGACGACCAATACATTTTTACCTTCAACAAGTTTTCCATAGCCCCTTTTGAGTTCAAACCCGGGGGCCTGCTCGGATTTTTCTGCGTACACGCCAAGCACTTCTTTGCCAGATAGTTGGGTCAGATGAAATGCAATCCATTGTGAAAGAATGACACCACCGATAACCGGTGCCACCACCACATCAATCTGTTTTTCAGAAAAAAGTTTTGCCATGGCCAAGGTCAAATCTGAGGTTAAGGTTGTATGTGGGTAGATCGCATCCTTGTTCACATAAGCTGATCCATGTTTGCCAGAAGTGTAGACAATATGGCTATCTTGGATGATGGCTTTGGCCTGACCTAGAATCTCGAGTAATTTTTCTTTTTCCATTTAGGCGACTCCTTGCAACTCATCTAATATTTTTTTGGCTGCCTCAACAGGACCACCTATTTCAGAAGGTGGCGCCGTAATCGGTCGACCAATGACCAATCCGGTTGCTCCGGCTTGCAACGCCATGCTCGGTGTCATGATCCGTTGTTGATCATCTTTTGCAGCCCATACAGGTCGGATACCTGGCGTGACTTTTTCAAAATCTTCAAGTCCTGTTTCGTTTTGTAACAATTCCAACTCTTGTGGTGAACAGATCACGCCATCGGCTCCAGCTTGCTTGGCTTGGTGGGCAAACTGCACGACCATCTCTGAAATGGGTTGATAAAAAATTTTATCTGCGACCTGCTGCGAAATCGATGTCAGCACCGTGACCACCAACAGCTTTGCGTCGCCTTTGTGCTCTGCTGCAGCTTTAACTGAATCAAATCCGCATGATGCATGCACATTGAACATTTTGACACCTAGGTTTGATGCCGCTTTTGAGGCTTTGCCGACTGTATTGGGAATATCACAAAATTTACCATCTAGAAAAATACTACCACCAGCATCATGAATAGATGCGACTACCTGCGGCGCGCCTAATGCTGTTAAGGCTTCCAAGCCTATTTTAAAGCATCCAACATGTCCCGAGAGGGTTGTCACCAGCTCACTGATTTCGGCTAGAGTGCTTTTATCAAGTGCAACAATAATCGGGTTTTTTTCTGTGTCTGACATGATCAGTCAACTAACACACGCATGGTTGATCATAAAGCAAATTTTATGGCCATAGCCAAGGCTACCCTTAAGAGATTTCCTACTGTACTTTTGGCACAAAGCGATTTATGAATCCCGATATGCAAAAGACCTCAGAATCTCTTCTTGAAAACCTTCGTACCCGCAAACAGCAAGTGCTTGAAGGCGGTGGTAAAGCCCGTATTGAAAAACAGCATGCAGCCGGTAAATGGACGGCGCGGGAGCGCATTGATTTTTTCTTGGATGAGGGCAGTTTCCAAGAGCTCGATCCCTTTGTTAAGCATCAATGTAGTGATTTTGGCATGGGCGACAAAAAATTTCCTGGTGACGGCGTGATCACCGGATTTGGCAATGTTGACGGTCGTAAAGTTTTTGTTTTTGCGCAAGATTTTACTGTCTTTGGAGGGTCGCTTTCAAAAACCAATGCCGCCAAAATCTGTAAAGTCATGGATATGGCCCTGAAAGTAGGCTGCCCGGTCATTGGTTTAAATGACTCCGGTGGCGCTCGTATTCAAGAAGGGGTGGCTTCTTTGGGCGGCTATGCCGATATTTTCTTACGCAACACTTTGTCCAGTGGCGTGATCCCACAAATTTCTGCCATCATGGGACCTTGCGCCGGTGGCGCTGTGTATTCACCTGCCATCACGGATTTTATTATGATGGTCAAAGACACCAGCTACCTGTTTATCACTGGACCCGATGTCATCAAAACGGTGACCCATGAAGAAATCAGCAAAGAGGAACTCGGCGGCTCCGCAACCCACAATCAAACCTCGGGTGTGGCGCATTTTGCCTTTGATACCGATGAGGAATGTTTAAAGGCAACACGTAAATTGCTATCTTACTTGCCGCTGAACAATATGGAAAAACCACCGGTTGTACCAACCCACGATCCTGAAGATCGTATCGATGCAAAGCTTAACAGCCTGGTCCCGACTGACTCTAGCAAGCCTTATGATATTCGTGACATCATCACAACCATTGTCGATGATGCTGATTTTTTTGAAGTGCAAAAAGACTTTGCCCAGAACATCATCATCGGTTTTTCACGCTTTGCCGGCAAAACCGTTGGCATTGTCGCCAATCAGCCCCAGGTCCTGGCAGGATGTTTGGACATCAATGCATCCACCAAAGCTGCGCGTTTTGTCCGTTTTTGTGATTGCTTTCATATTCCGATTTTGACCTTGGTCGATGTACCTGGCTTCTTGCCAGGTACCCAGCAAGAGTTCGGCGGAATCATTCGCCATGGCGCCAAACTTTTGTATGCCTATGCTGAAGCCACAGTTCCGAAAATCACCATCATCACCCGCAAAGCCTATGGCGGCGCCTATGATGTGATGAGCTCAAAACACTTGCGCGGAGATATCAATTTCGCCTACCCAACGGCAGAAATTGCGGTCATGGGCGCCGATGGTGCGGTCAGCATCATTCATCGTGCAGAAATCAATGAAGCCAAAGATCAACAAGCCAAACATAAAGAATTGGTCGAAGCCTACAAAGACACGTTTGCCAATCCTTACAAAGCCGCAGAGCTTGGCTACATCGATGAAGTCATTGAACCCGCCCACACCCGTAAACGCATCATCGCCGCACTCGACTTGCTTAAGGACAAAAGAGATCAAAATCCACCCAAAAAGCATGGAAACATTCCACTATAGGATGATCTTACCGTTGACCTAGATCATGCTTATCAACATGCACAGCAAACAATAGAGAGAATCCGCGTTAGCGGATATCCATCACCTTCACCCACACACCACAAAAGTTGCCTGATTTTCACCCCCACAAGGTCATGGGGTTGTTCAATACTTGCGCAGCTGTTTGAACAACCCCATGACCTTGTGGCCCCGATCTAAAAAAAATTACAAAACGTTTTTCCCACCATCCTCCATTGCTTCTGGACGTTTCCAATAGTGAAACTGCGGGGTAAACTCTTCCACCCCCATGCCAGCCAAACTGATCAAATGCCACAAGCTACAGTACAAATCACCCGGCCCAAACACGCTGGCATTTTTCCGATAGATAGTATTGCCCTTGCGTGTATAAACCACCACACCTGGCATGTTCTTGCTCCCTTCGGACACAGTTTGTTCTTCGATATATCCTTTGCCACCATGTGATGCTGTTGTAAAACGCCAGCCACGGGCATTGGCAAACTGTCTTTGTAAGACTGGATCATCTTTGGAGACCATGGCAACCGCCATAGTATTTTCTAGATGCGGCAAAAAGCCATTGATGCCATCTCCCCAAAGCGTACAATACCGACATCCTTGCCCCATATTGTGAATCACCATCAACGTATCATGTTGGCCAAATAGATCATGCAAGCTGATTTCGCCAGTCGTGGTTGAAAACATATAATTGGCCACTTCTTGGCTTGGGTTTTCTTTGCGTAATCCATTTAACTTTGTGATCAGTTCGCCAATTTCAACCTCAAGCTTTTGAATTTCTTCCTGTTTGGACATCTCACTCTCCTTTTTTGTTATTCAAACATACCTACAAAGACTGCAACAGAAAATTTTGTTGTACCATAGTGTATCAATACACCCACCCGAATTTGATCTGTTGTATTTTTGCGATGCATTATTTTTACATCTTTGATATACACATCATAAGATTGACCCAGGGGAAAACGACCATATGAAAAAATCATTACATCAGTATGCCATACTCTTTTGTGCTCTATTTGTTTTGTTTTCTATTTCAAATGTATCTGCACAAAATCAGCACCACAAGATCACAACTGAAAAAGCGCAGGCATGGAATCAATTGATTTATCAAACCTTTGAAGATGATTTCTTACAAACAAATCGACTTGATGCGGGCATTGCCCAATTGCGCTTTTATGAACAAAAAATCATCGAAACATTCGACTCTACCATGCAAGTTTTGCCTTCAAAGTATCTGATTGAACCGACCGTTGTTTTTTATAACTACAACCCTCCCGTTAGCCATCCAATCACTGAGCAAGATATAGAAGATGCCGAAAAACAGGTTCAAACCATCATCAACACATTTCCAGAGCCACTCGAACGTATCAAACAAGATGGTTCTATTACGTACCCGGCTTTTGTTTTGTCTCTTTTTTATACTGATATCGCCAAACAAAAAAATGTCGCTACGTATGTTGATCGATCCAATACCATCTATATCCATCAAAACAATTTCGATAACTTTTTGGTCAATGAAGCTGTCGCGCAATTTGCTTTTTCTCATGAATGGGGCCATCGCTTGCTCGGGTTTCATTTTTACTCCGGCATGTCTGATGACATAGAACATGCTGCTGACTGTTTGGCGGGCTATTTACTCAAATATACATTCAAAATCAGCCCACAACAAATTAGCACTCAAATCCCTGAGCGTTTTTTTCAAGCTTTAGGTAGGTCACAAGTCACCCATGGCACTGCGCAAGAGCGTAAAGATGCATTTTTTAAAGGCTACAACCTGTCTGAATGTGACTATCAACAATGTTGGCAATAATATCTATCACAACCGACAGTCCCCAAACGAAACTTTTTTGGCAACTTCCTCCGATACTTCACACTGTAACAGAGAGCGAATGCCCTTGGTAAAAATCGACATTCTACGCGCACTATCGTCGGCGTGGGCTTGATAAGAAAATTTCTTCTCAACCTGGGTCATGCTAGCTTCTTCTAATAAAGGTCCGGGCTCGGTACAATAAATCGCATTGGACTCAACAATAAAATCTCTTTTGTTTTGTAGACCATCAATACGTTGCAATTTTTTTTCAATGGTTTGAAAGGCAAGCCAATCGGCAAAATTTTCACCTGAAGATTTGGCCAAGCGGTATTCGATCAAATACTCGTCTTCGTCACCGGTGAACTCGACCAAACGCTCAAAAATATTTTGCGTGATGTCCCGGGTTGATGCGATGGCTTGTTGAAATATGTCTTGCACCTGTTTGGGATTTTGCTTGCTTGCTTTCAAAGCATAAAAATCGATCGGCTGGCCTTTTTCGTCTTGTGCACACAAGAGCTCTTGATCAAAAATTTCAAAAAAAGGTGTATAAGATCTTCTTGCAATGGGAGTTTCAAATGTGCCATTGTCGGTTCTTTCAAAACGCATGGCTCTTCTGGAGCGATAATAAGGATTTTTGACTCTCTTATGATTGACATAGGTATAAGGACTGACAAACCTGGTAAATTCATTATTTGTGGCATTGTAATTCGTCCAATAGTGAACAAGATTGGTGACACTTTCTTTTACTGTTTTGGTTTCAAACGGCAAAAGGTCTTGTTTTTCGGGAAGCAAACACATTTTTAATGGATCAACCTCCCATGCCTTTTTTTGGATTTCGGGCAATACGGCAAATTCTTCGGCCTTGATTTTTTCCCATGCCGAGCACGCAAACACCTTACCTTCGTAGAGCTCTTTGACCCGCTGATAAGTTGGTGTTGTATAATAGGCTTCGATGGCACGAATGCTTGGATCAATCGAGTGACTCAACTCATGGACCAAGGTTCGATAATGAGATGCATCTGAAATATCGCCTAAAATACTTCCACCACAAAATGTAAACGCATGAAAGCTTGGGCTATAAAAAGCATTGTTGGCATCCTGCGAACAATCGCCCCAATCGGCCAAGATCCTTGGATCTGAGTAAGGCAATAAGAGCTTTATGGTTTGGATACGATGGATCCACCATGTTTTTTCTGCATCTGAAACATGGAGCGCAGTAATAGACGCCACCAGATCTTTTTGTGCTTCTTGAAAAAGTTCTTGGATGCGTTTCCAATTGGCGTGGTCTTCTAGTTTATTCCGCAGGTTTTGATTGTATAAATCTTGCAAGTCTTTTGAAAACTCAATTTTATCCCATACAGTATAATCCAATTTGCTTTTTTTACGCAGCTCTGGTTTTCGGATGTAGGTCAGTTCTCTTGCGATGCTATCGAGCAGCGTAATGATCGATTTGACTTGTATTGAGAATTTTTTATCCCATTCGTACGAGTCATTTTGCTGCTGCAGAACCCGCGAAAATTTTTTGACCTCGTTTTTGAGTTCTCGAATCAGTTTTTTCGGTGTGTTTTTTTGTTTTAAATAATCCGTTAATTTCTCGACGGCATCGACAAACGCCTGATTAGAAAGCATCCACATTTGTGAGTCGCCACTTTTGGTATGGCCAAATAAAAACGTCGAATGTTGCGTGGTATAGTTCCCTTTGTTTTTTAACCAAAGCTCATCACAAAAGGCATCCGATAGTTTTTCGCATGAAACTTTTTCTTCAGAAAATGCTGGTGAAATTTCGAAGGTGTGGAAGCTAAACAGCAAAACAAGTACATATTTCATTGCCATGTGCTATCCAATGCTTTGCTTGAAGTCAATCAAAGTTGTTTCAACTATCATTGGTATTGCCTTTTCTAACTCATCATTTCCTGGTTTTTTCCGCTTGCAACCGATCTTTTTGTTATGTTACCTACGTTGTACATAGGGGGGATATATTGTGAATCATATATACAATGTGCTGATCTGGTTTTTGACCATGATCGGTTTTTTGCGTCCGGTTTATGCGCAAAGCGATCCTTTTACAGCAACGGGGCGTTCCCAGCTGGAGCAGTCCGTTTTGCATTTGTATGGCAATAACATGCCTGTTCATCCTGACCCGACTGAAACAATGCTTGCGTATAAGCCTTATCTTGAATCAAGGCAGAGCTTTATAAAAAAGCATGCCGTGTCAGTTGATCAAATCAATCCACAAACAGCCTGGTTGATGATTGCAAGCATCGATGACTTTAACGGCATGGTCAATTATAGAAAGCAATCGCCACATACCTGGGCTCGTTTTGATATTAACAATGGAGCCGCTTATCACTCAAAATATATCATGGGTGAATTTTTTGACTATGCATCTAACATTTTTGAGCTTGAGAATCTGTATTTTAACATGCGTGTTAGTGAAGATACTGCATCCACAACATGTCAGTTATTCGACTATGAAAACATCTATGCCAAGCAGCATATAATATGCACAGAACGTTATGGTGTTGAATTTTATATTCCAATAGAAGTCGACAAATAGAAAGCGAGAATTCAAACCTATTTTCGTGGTATTGATGGTCAAAGTTTTTTGCTTTGATCCTATTTTTTATTCTACGCAAAAAGATAAAATGAATAACTGCAGTGTATTCGACCTAGCATTAGATGAACTGCCGCTCAGTCGAACCTCTTTACCTTTGGAAAGAATAACGTATCAGTTCGCGATAGGGATTTTTCTTTGGTCTTTTTAATTTTGCCAACATTGCCTTGATCGTATTGATGGTCGCACCTGCTGACGTAATGGTAAGTTCTGCTTCGATATTGATATTGGCCGGTGATCTCAAGGCAAGAAGTTCACCAACATTCTGATCCATCGTGATCGCCAATTCTTTTGCTTCTTCCTGATAGACAATGTTCAGGATGTATTCTGACACATCGATTCCATTACCAAATACTACTTTGACACTACCCTCGCTGGTGTTTTCCTGCATATCGACACTGATTGCACCAATCCCCGGAATTTGTTCTATGCTTTTGGCTTTTTCTGAATCAATAAGCCCATTGTCCAGCGCTAGCGCCAGTAGTAACGCGATGGCCAGCAGCACGGAAAGTGGCTCCATGGCAAGTACCCCACCACTTAAAATCGTTTGTACCGCTTTGAGCAAGCCCAATGCAGCAAGAATACTGATTGCTGAGAGCATCACGGCTACCCCAGCCTCAGGTGAAAATAGCACATCAATTAGATACCAAAAGGCTTCTAACATCAACTCCCATGTGCTTGGTATAATTTTTGGCGCCACAGGCTCGTAGCTTGGCGGCTCTAGAATAGGCGTCAAATTGTCTGGCGTAAATCCTTTGGGCAAACGATTGTTCTCATTGTAGTGTTTACGCAGCTGTATTTCTTTTTCTGGATAGTCTTGCATCAAACCCGGTGGCGCTGGATAGCACTGCACCTTGGTGGCAAGCTTGCTCAGTGCATCGGTGATTCTTTTGTTTTGATTTTGCCAGAGGTTCCAAAAAGGCTTTGAATAGTTGTTATACAATGGATCCCAGAATGAAGAATCAAGTGGTGGCGGCGTTTGATTGGGTTGCAGATTTTTCAGGGTCCATTGTTCTTCATTGATTGCAGTGCAGGTACCATAAAAAAACACATGGCAATCGGCGACAAAGGATGCTGGATAATTATAGTAAAATGTCACCCACATATTTTCAAAATTGGTGCCATCCAGATAAGCACTCTTATTACAATTGCCATTGGCCAAACCCCAACCCTGGGCATAGGCTTTTGTGCTCACAGAAAAACCCATAGCAAGTGCTAAGCTTAGTAGTACAAATGTAGAACGCAATTTTTTCACTTTTCCCCCGGAAAATGTAATATTATAGCACAAAGTAAAAATAGTGCAATGCATTATATAGAGCTCTCAAACACATGTGCAATGTTTAAAAAAGTTATTTCGTGAACGATTTATTGTAGAAGACTCTTTGCAAGAATACAACCGTCAGAAATAAGGTAGTCTTTTTCTATTGATAAAAATGATGCTTCGTGTTAAATAGCAGTGTACATCTTTAAAGGGGCATATATGATGAAATTAAGCACATTACCTATTTTTACTTTCTTAACTGCATTATTGGGCTTTATTTCAACAGGAATGGCCTATGACCTGGTCTGCGAACTAGAAATTCGAGATACCATTGTATCATTTAAGGATGGCGTGCCTGTTGCAAAGTCGGCCATATATGTCGATGCAACAGAGCAAATGATTGCAACATTAGGGCGGCCTTTTGCCATGAAACCCAGTCTTCGTAATGAACTGCCTTCACTGAGAAAAACAGCACGGACTGGCGACATTTTGAACAAAATCATCGATGCCCCAGCCACAATAAACGGATTTATCTACCGCCAAAAGTGGGCGCAACTGACAAACCGCAGTGAGCGGGATGAGCTGGTCCTTGAAAAAAAAGCAATCTGTTTTTCTGAAGCTGTAGAAGTGGCAAAAAAATTGCCTTTCCCTTTGCACGTAACGTGGTCATTGTTCCAGTTAGGCCCTGTCTTTGGGTTAAGAGGCAACGTTGGCCCAGAGGTGCCAGGTAAATACAATGAAGAAATTGCCAGTGGCTCCATCGATTATGACGTGCGAAACGGGATCAAAAATCAATCCCATTATAACGAGATGCGAGATGGTGATATTCGATTTTACACTGAAGAAAATATCTATGCTTGTGCTTATCGCCTTGGCAATGAAACCACACTGTTTCCTTTTGAGGATCATATGCAAGAAGATCGTGACAGTATCCAATTTTACGATACCACTGTGCTTAAGCCGGTAGGGCATGGTATCGATCAAGTTGAAGAAATTTGTAAGAAACGTGCTATTGATGTTCTCCGAAGTCAAGGTGATATCTGTTTAACCCATCAAAGTTTGATTATGTATATGGTCAAAAGTCAGCAAACTGACATCATCGCAGAGACCGCAACCATGCCTGAAATTCCTTGCGATAGCGATGAATGACCGAAGAAACTTCGATACATTCAAGTCATGCTCATAACTGAACATATCGTTTTGACTTCCTGATCAGCGTTATGTTACACCCTATAAAAAATTTTAGGGTAAGCAAGAATGAAGAAATTTTTACTTTTGTTTTTAGGAATGTGTCTGGCAATTGGCCAAGATGTTTATGCACAAGACAGTGATTTGGATGAAAAAAACGGGCCTTTTTCTGCCGAGCTCAACATCATCGAAGAATGTCACACCCCGGAACTTATCGCGCAAGCCATCACTCTTTATGCAAAAAAAATCAATGTGCTTGCACCTCTTTTTGAAATGGCTGTATTGCAATTGGACTTGCACGCGATGCTTGAGCAATCTTCTTCGAAACATCCCAGCTACAAATCGCTACAAAGTCTTGCGGCTGACCTGCGCATGCACCGACAATATTGGCAAATGATCAACCAAGATCCGATGCCTATGCAAGAAGCATTGTCCCTACAAAAAACACTCCAAGCAGAAGATCCTGATTGCCTTGCAGGTTTGTCTTGGGTTGAATATTTACTTTTAACCCGGACCCACCTCTCTAAATACGCTGTGGTGGCACAGCTAAGTACATGTCTGGAAAAACTTTTTGATCCCGCCGCAAACAACCAAGGCACAAGATTGGAAAGTACAATCCTATTTCTTCATCGGCCGCATCCGCAAACCCATGAGCTGATCCAGAAAACCTACATCAAACGTTCATCCATCCAAGAAAAATTCACGGTCTCGCACATCATCCGCGCCCTTTTGGACATCTTCCAAATCAGCAAAGACATGGCGCCAAATACCTACAGCGCATTGAACCAGTAAATTTCGTTTATCCTGTACTGACATAACATTCGCTTTATGGATGTATTTTCGTCTTAAAAACCGTCATCTTTGCATTTTTTCGACCTGTACTTTTGGCGTAATCCGTTTTATATGCTTGGGCACAGACTATGGGTACCTTCAAACCGAAAAAAATATTGATTGCCAATCGTGGTGAAATTGCCGTGCGCATTGCGCGTAGTATTCTTCAGCTCGGTCATATCCCGGTTGCAATCTATTCCGAAGCGGACGCGCAAGCGCCACATGTGGCCTTATGCACGCAAGCGTTTTGTGTTGGGCCGGCACCTTCAAATGAAAGCTATCTGCAACTTGAGAAAATTTTTCAGATTTGTCAGCGCGAACAGATCGACGCCATCCACCCTGGCTATGGATTTATGGCCGAAAACCAAGCCTTTGCCCAAGCTTGTATAGAAAACAACATCATTTTTATTGGACCCCAACCTGAGACCATTAAGCAAATGGGCGATAAAATTTTGGCGCGGCAGGCGGCCGAAAAAGCAGGTCTTCCTATGGTGCCAGGCAGTCAGGACTTGGCATCGGCTGAGCAAGCCCAAGATTATGCCAACTCGATTGGCTACCCGGTTTTACTCAAAGCCAAAGCCGGTGGTGGTGGTAAAGGCATGCGCCGGGTCGAACAACCAGCCGATGTCGCCGAAGCCTTTCGCCTGGCCCAAAGCGAGGCTGAAAAAGCTTTTGGAGATGGCACCATCTATGTCGAAAAATGCTTGGTGCATCCGCGCCATATTGAAGTGCAGGTATTTTGTGATCATCACGGTCATGTCTATACGCTAGGCGACCGCGAATGTTCGATTCAGCGCCGGCATCAAAAAATCATCGAAGAAGCGCCCGCACCAGGTCTGTCCGAAGGTTTGCGGGCGAAAATGAGCGAGGTTTCTAAAACCCTTTGCGAGCAAGTCAGCTATCAAGGGGCTGGGACCATTGAATACTTGGTCGACAAAGATGAGAATTTTTATTTTTTAGAAATGAACACCCGCTTACAAGTGGAGCATCCGGTGACCGAATGGATCACGGGCTTGGACTTGGTGGCGCTGCAAATCCAGGCCGCCTTTGGTGAAAAAATTATTCTGCAACCCCACATCTTTGGCCACGCCATTGAAGTGAGGATCTATG
>JAGRMV010000051.1 GCA_020441045.1 Deltaproteobacteria bacterium
AATGAGCATCATCGCCCGAACCATATCTCGAGGTAGCGGATCTCCCACGCCAACACAGTGCGATCGAATCAAATTCATTTGTAATTGAGCAACATCTTCTTTGGCAACGTGCGACGTTGCCAATGCGCCAAAACCAGTATTGATACCGTATACGGGCTTTTCCTCTGCCACAATTTGCAAGACAAAATCACGCGCCTTTTGAACCTTTTGCATGGCTGCAGGTGCAATGGAAAACACGATATCTGGTTCTTTTTGCTGGGCAAAATGCGGAATATTGTCAAGGGTGAGGTTGGATCCATTGAGTTCAAATGTTTGCGTCATAATAGATTGGGTATCATGATTGCGTCTTGTTACGCACAAAAATATGTCACCATAAGCGGCACTGCGGTCATTGAGATTCTTTGAAAATAATGTATACCTGTGAAAATATGGATTGGATCGACGCATTAGACTTAGCAAATTTGCAATCACCCACTGGCACCACACTACATAGCAAAGGCTGGCAACAAGAAGCTGCGTTACGTATGCTCCTGAACAATCTTGATCACCGAGTGGCCGAAGACCCAAAACAGCTCATCGTATACGGCGGCACTGGCAAGGCAGCCAGAACCCCCGCATGTTTAAAACAAATCCTCAAAGAGCTATGCAACCTAGAAGAAAATCAAACTCTTTTGATCCAATCCGGTAAACCTGTTGGCATCATCAACACCCATAAAGATGCGCCTCGGGTGATGATCGCCAATTCAAACCTTGTCCCGAAATGGGCGACCTGGGAACACTTTCATACCCTCGATCAAAAAGGATTGATGATGTATGGTCAAATGACTGCAGGTTCTTGGATCTATATCGGTTCGCAAGGCATTATCCAAGGCACCTATGAAACCTTTGCTTCTGCAGCAAAGATTCATTACAATCAAGCTGATTTATCCGGCAAGCTTGTCGTCACTGCAGGTTTAGGTGGTATGGGGGGAGCGCAGCCATTGGCGGCAAAAATTTGCAAGGCCACTTCATTGACCGCCGAAGTAGATCCCGCTCGATTGCAACGCCGACTTGACGATCGCTATCTTGATATCAAAGCCAATAATATCGACCATGCCATCGACTTGGCCCTGGAAAAGAAAAATAACGCTGACAACTCCTCTATTGGCGTGGTTTGCAATGCCACTGATCTACTCACAAGACTCTTAGAAAGAAACGTTACGCCGGACCTATTAACCGACCAAACTTCAGCCCATGACCCTGTTGATGGCTATGTTCCTGAGGGCATGGACATAGAAGCAGCGCGGAACTTACGCAAGCACGATCCCCAAACCTATCGCCAAAAAAGCTTAGACACCATGGTCCATCACGTCACTTTGATGAATCAATTGATGGAAAGAGGCGCACATACTTTTGACTATGGCAACAACTTGCGCGGTTTTGCGCAAGAGCATGGCATGAAAAACGCATTTGCGTTTGAAGGGTTTGTCCCTGCGTATATCCGTCCGTTATTTTGCGAAGGATCAGGACCGTTTCGTTTTGCCGCTTTAAGTGGTGACCCAAAAGATATTGAAAAATGCGACCAAGCTTTGCTTGCGCTTTTCCCCAATGATCATAAATTACAAAACTGGCTCACGGCAGCCAAAGAGCATATTCCTTTTCAAGGCTTGCCCAGTCGTATTTGCTGGCTGCGTTATGGTGAGCGCCATCGTGCCGGTGTTAAGTTCAATGAAATGGTAGCCGACGGTACTTTAAGTGCGCCGATCGTCATCGGCCGTGATCACCTTGACTGCGGATCGGTTGCTAGCCCCAACCGTGAAACAGAGAGCATGAAAGACGGTTCAGATGCTGTATCGGATTGGCCTTTGCTCAATTTGATGTCTGCAACAGCCAGTGGCGCCACCTGGGTCAGCTTCCATCATGGAGGCGGTGTAGGCATGGGATACTCGCAACATGCTGGCTTGGTCATTTTGGTTGACGGCAGTAATGACGCAAGAACAAGAATCGAACGCGTCCTACATAACGATCCTTTGCTGGGTGTCCTTCGCCATTGCGATGCTGGGTATGAAGAGGCTATGCGATATGCCAAAGAGCACCATGTGCACATTCCTATGAAGTCAACTGCATGAGCCATATTCTGATTCAAAATCTATCTTGTTTGCAGCACTTTGATCACAACGGTAAAGTTTTTGAGAAGCGCGATGTAAACATTGCTATCAACGCACATGGGGTCATCGAAAAAATATCTTCATCGCCGATCACGCTTCCAGATGCTACCATTATTGAAGGGGATCAACTTTTGGGGTTACCCGCTTTTGTTGACTGTCATTCCCACACATTGTTTGCAGGTAATCGAAGTGCAGAGTTTCAACTCAAATGCCAAGGCGCTTCCTACCTAGAAATTGCCAAACAAGGTGGTGGCATTGTTTCTACCCAAAAAGCAACAGCTGCTGCAAGCGACCCAGAACTTACCAATTTGATTGAGCAGCGTATTGAGGCATTTTTGCAGCAAGGGGTATATGGTTTAGAGATCAAAACCGGTTATGGCCTCACCCATACACAAGAAATCCGGCATTTGCGTATTCTTCGCAGTATCCAAAAAAAATACCAAGCCAAAATCAAAATTTGGATTACCTATTTGGGTGCGCATGCGGTTTTGCCAGATCAAAACAAAGCAGAGTATCTTAAAACTATATGCAATCAAACCTTGCCTGCCATCGCCGCTGAAAGTTTAGCCGACTTTGTCGACATGTTTGTAGATCAAGGTTTTTTTGGTACAGTTTATTTACAAGTTCAGTATCAAAAAGCCACCACATTGGGCTTACGTTGCAAAGCCCATATCGACGAAATCAAAAACCTTGGCGCAGCTGATTATGCAGCCGAGCACCCATTTGTCAGTGTCGATCATTGTCGTCACACAACCCTTAAGCAACTTGAAAAGCTACAACAAAATAACGTGCAAGTTGTTTTGTTGCCCGCAACAAGCTTTTATATCAATGAAGGGTTCGTGCATATGCAGGACATTCGACAAACTGGTGTCAAACCAGCCATCAGTTTAGACTACAACCCAGGTTCACAACCAGCACTGCACTGGCCTTTGTTACTACATTTGGGCATGAAAAAAATGGGCATGACCACCGAAGAACTATTGCATGCAACCACCATCGCGCCATTGCGCGCGCTGGATGAAGACGTGCAAGATTGGTGTTTTGCAGAAGGACAAAAATGCAAGATTACTTTGTTTCGCGCTTCAGATCTTGCTGAACTGGCCTATCGCTACGGTGAAAACCTTTTTGACCAGGGGTGGGTATACTTATGAGTACTTGGTCAAAAATACAACAAACATGCCTGCCCCCGCAGACCATCCCAAAAAAAGCCAGACCATGTGTTGGGGCTGATTGCATCACCCAAGACATCGACCAAGCCTCTTGGGTCATGATCGGTGTCCCAGACGATCGTGGGGTTAAGAATAACTTTGGCAGAATCGGCGCCAAAAAAGGACCTGATGCTTTTCGCCAAACCTTCTACGCACTACCGATGGGTGCAACTGCGCCTCAACCAAACTCCATCTATGACCTAGGCAATCTCAAACTCACCACTTCGATCAAAAGCACCCATGAAAAACTCATTGGTATCATTGCCTTTATTAAATCAACTGATCCAGCAAAAAAAACCCTGGTCATCGGGGGAGGTCATGACATAGCCTTTGCTGAAATTGCTGGCTGTCTTGGCAACCAGAAAAAAAACAAGCACCATATTGTCAATCTTGATGCCCACAGTGATGTCCGCCCTTATGAAAAAAACAATGTTATTTCAAGCGGCACCCCTTTTTATCGCCTCATTCAAGAACAAGGCATACAAGGCTCGCACTATCATCCATTTGGTCTACAAAGACCATCCAACAACCCAGACCTTGTCTCATGGATGCAAACACACAAAGTCGATGCCCACTGGCTTGAGGATATGCCAACCGAAAAGCAACAACTCAAAGCCTTACAAACACTGTTAGCATCACTTAAAAATAAAAAATGGCATTTCAACATTGATCTCGACGCATTCGCAGTTCAGCACGCCCCTGGCGTGAGCGCGCAAGGAAGTTTTGGATTAACCCCCCATCTATTTTTGCAAATCCAAAAACACAAACAAATTTTCAAAACACTCGAAACCGTCGGCATCTATGAGCTCGCTCCTAAATACGACATCGACAACCGCACCGCCAAACTAGCCGCCAAAATCGCTTACCAAATTCTCTCTGTATAAGTATAGACTAGGCAAAGCCTAGACCATCATCTCAACTACTAGACCAAGATCAAAAAAGATCTTACAAACTAAAAGCACACTTTTATGGAAGTTTTCAAAACTTGCGCAGCTATTTGAAAACTTCCATAAAAGTGTGCACACAATCTTGTTATGAAAAAGATTTTTGATCAACAATGAACAACCATGCCTAGCCCTTTAGGCATGGCTGTTTCCCCCATCTACGAAAATACTACCCTTACTGGATAGTACACGAAGAAACTTGTAAAATGTCATAGCGATCGGCACTACTGGTATCTGGTGCATTTTGTACTGAAGACGCGCAGCCACCGTCTATATCATGGGCAACGTCACAAACAATCGACTTAGCTCCATGCATATCTCTAACTTCAAAGCGGACCTGTTTACACTCTAGATCTTCGACGACAACATCACTGATTAAATATTGCTGATCTTGAAAATCAAAAACTGCCGTCACATCGGGTCCAGAACCTGCATCTTGTAACTCACAACCATTGCCTTTGATCATTTGATCATCTAAATTCCCTTCAATCAAAGCACATACCTTTGCTGTTGCACCCGGCTCATTGCTTAGCGAAAAATCTATTTCGAAATGTGCATCAAGCAAAGCTGGCCCAACCCCACAATCCATTGAAAAGTCTTCATGTCTTGCTTGCAATCGAAGTGGAGATGGCTCAAGTTTATAAGCAGTGCTCCCTGTAATGCTCGCACATTCGAGTAAATTCGGAACTGCGACAACACAATCCCAATCAATATGTGTAAAGCCATCTTCATCTAAAGTAATGCAAGAGGATGGAACAAAATCAAATTCGTGCTCCATCACCAAACCGGCTCTGGCATAAGCAAGGAAAATATTGAGCATATCATCGACATTTTCATCCGTGATTTCAGCAGTAGCTTTATCAAAATCGACCTGAGTTGGATCCTTCATGGTAAAAATATCTTGCGGCGGAATCGTTATCTTTTGTCCTGAATCGATTTTGACCGTTTCTTTGCCACATGCGGCTAGTAGTGTGAGCAACATCACCAATATACACTTTTTCGTCTTCATATGTGCCTCCGCGTCACTACAAAGCAAAAACAATGCCAAACGAATATTCCTTTATTTACAGCCGCTTACATTGTTCACCCTTGCTAATTTGTACATGTCCTGCTCAACAGATGCAGACTGTGCTCAAAAATCGCCTATCGATATGACGTAGAATATTATATAGATAGATCCAATGAAACGTCGATGTCTTACTCTACTGGCACTAGCAATGGCACTTAATCTACTCTACTGTGCAAGCCATACTCCACTCTTATCTCCAGAAGACAGTTTTGAACCTGGCACTGCTTTGCTCTGGGGGAATTTACACTTCGATCTCTCACAAATGGGCGACAATCAACCACGCAAGATTCAATTCACTTTTGAACACTACGAAACCCGAAACAAAATCAACATTGTAAAATCACTTCGGGACAATAACCCACTTGTGGTATTTGCGCTTGCCCCTGGAACATACTTTCTCACCGATACCCGTTTTGTCACATATACCCAAGACGCAAGAATCACCCATACCGTCGATTGGCGACAAAAAAAGCTTCAATACCTCCTCAAAAGCAATCAAATTTCTTACTTTGGGCGATTGAACTTTAGCGTAGAAAAAGACCCGAAAGGCAAAATGGTTACTATGGATTTCAGCAATCATTTTTCAGAAGATCATGAGGTCTATCAACGCTATTATGGTCACAATCGATTGTTTGCTGGCCAGCACATCGATGCTGTAACGGGCCAAAAAATGAACCTGTTTAGCCAAGCCGCTGCAAAACAGCTTTCTAAAAAGACCTTTTACGTTCCTTTTGAAGAAAGACATAATACCATCGTTGTTACGCCAATCATCAATGGCAAATATCCCGTTGAAATGTTGTTAGATACAGGCTGCAATGTCACACTGTTTGCCCCGCATGCAGCTGAAGCTATTGGCTTGCAGCCAACCCCAGGCATCCCGACTCAACAAGCCACCATTGCAGATGGCTCGATCATGGAAACCCAAATCAGCCGAATCCAATCACTTACCATGGGCGGACTCAAAATCAACAACCTAAGCGCCCACATCTGCAAAAAATGCAACCGCAAAAACGCCGTCAACTACCTCTGCACCGACTACCTCAACCACTGCCACTACCAAATCGACCCAAAAAACAAAGTCTTGGTGCTTACGATTCCGGAGTAAAACAAAGTCCCCCTTTATTAAAGTTTTTATTTTTAAATACTTTAACCATAAATAAGGATACTCAAGTTATGAGGTAGCCCACTCAAATTTTTGACCAGCAATACACCATCACCAGCCGCGCCGCCAAACCCATCTATCAAATCTTGTCCTTATAAATCGCACCATTATTTACTGTCATATTGGATTATAAAAGTGTAATTCTCTGGAAAGATAAAGAAAACAAACAACAGGAATATCATATTGAATTCACTACTTTTTTTTGCATTTATCAATTCTGTAGGTGTTATTACAATGTGGATCATGCTCGCACCTTATTACAGTTCAGTAACCGGAGGCTTATCTGCATTTGGCATTATCATTATGGTTCGGCAATTTTCGGGTATTTTAGGTAATATTTTCGGAGGTACAATTGCAGACCATGGATCGATAAAAGCTAAACACTTTTGGTGTGAGCTCTCTGTTGTTTTATCCGCTATCCTATTTGCGACAATTTTTTTCATTCATGAAGAAATTGCCATCAAAGCTCTCCCTCTTTGGGTTTTTTTTCGATTTTCGATTGCAACAATATCGTCAGTGATTTTCTATAAATTACTCACCGTTTATTCAAGCAAAAAAGGTGAGTCCTCTATTGTTCAAATGATGGTATCTCAAGGAGCCGTCATTATTGCACCTATCTTAGCGATCATTTTTCCAATCTTATGGGAAAAGTCTTTTTTCATCGCCTTGATTTTTGATATAGTAACAAGCATCACTTACATCGCGGTATTGTTGAATTCACCCCCAGTTGATGAAAAAATGGATTCAGCAAAAAGGAAATTACAGCCCTTGTATATACAAATGATTCAAACAGCGACTGCTATGTTTTCAAAAAAACTATACCCATGGAATGTTATTCAGATATTACTACTGATCGGCTTAGGTGGATTTCTTGTTTTTGTGCTAAACATTTCTCACACGCAAAAAATTATACCAGCAGATATTTTCTTCCCGGTCATGTCTGTATTCTATGGTTTTTCACTTTGGGCAAATGGCTATATTGCAAAAAAAACTAAAAAACCTATTAACCTTTTCACTGTAAGCATCATAGGATTGACACTTTCGGGTGGGATTCTACTTATTGATGGTTTAGTATTTCAACTGATCTCTTTTTTCATTTATGTTGAATTTCTTTGGCTAGCGCTTCACCTGTCTAACAAAATTTTGCTTGATCGAGCACCTAAGAAAAACATAGGGCAAATCAATGGAAGTCGAGCTTTGTATTTGGGATTAATTTTCGGAATCACTGAACTTATTTATGGACAATTATTTGACATAAACCAAGGGATAACAGCAATGTCCTATACGCGTATTGTATGTGGCGTAGGTATAATACTATTATTATTCACTAAAAATGGAAAATATTCATAACATTGTCAGAAAGAAATTACCCCATCTATCTTGGATATCGGTGGTACTTTTCTTTAGGGGCTGGCGTAGATTGGCAGGAGTACTAATCTACGCCAACCCTATAATCTACACAATTCGTATTAATCACCAAAAACTACCACTTTGGATCGATTTTTTCTAACAAAGCAATGAGATCATTTTTCGGGGTAAACTCAGTCAGATGGATCGTTCTCACAATATAAAACATGCGCTTCAAACCAACGGGCGAGTGCGTGATTTATAATCTATATATTTTTGACCAAAGAATGCCGTGAGGGTTTTTTCTTCAACTCGGATTCGAAAGAGAAACGCTGGAAGCATAAAAAAAACAACAGCACAAATACCTAACCAGGATCCATACATCAATGCATTACCCAATAGCATCATAAAAGAACCTGTATAACTCGGATGCCGGATTTTTTTATATGGACCAGAAGTTATGAGTTGATGCTCTTCTACTATTTTCACCTTTGAAGTAAACTGCTTGCCCAAATATTGAATTGAATAAATACGCAATAAAAGGCCTGATAGTGAAAACACGAATGCTATCCAAATATTTGATAGAAATGTCTGTTTTAAATAAATGAAATCAACAATAGGAAGCAAAAGTGAAATAATAAAACCTATCGTTAAAGCATGATAACTCATATCCTTATCATTTTTGTCCGCCAACGGTTGAGAAAGGTGTAGTACCGCAGCCAGCAAAATACTTAGAATTATTGGAACTTCTAGAAGCTTCTCTTTATGAGGGTAAAATGGAATGATAAAAAGAAAAATAAGATAAAAACATAAAACAATGGTTTTTTTTACACATGACGTCATTTAATTCCATAGTTACCATATTTACACGAAAGAAAACAAAGATTTATTCATAATTCTGTTTGAAACTCGTATATTTTTATAAATCGTTGGTCTCACCTAATGAGTACTGTTCATGCACCACGACGTGGTTTGGTGCTTTCCTGCATATCAGGTACAAATTTCGGAATAACCACTCTGAAGGTAGTGCCTTTTCCTTCTTCACTTTCGACTTTAATGATACCCGCATGGCGTTCTTCAATGATTGATCTTGTAATAAACAAACCAAGACCTGTTCCTTTATCCGGATCCTTGGTCGTAACAAACGGATCAAAAATATGCGGGAGCACGTCTTTTGAAATACCTATCCCATTGTCTCGGACTGAAATTTCAACATTTTTTTCAGTTTGCGATAAGACAATCATAATTTCACCGTTCTCTTTATCAACAGCATCAATCGCATTGCCAACAATATTGACCAAAGCTTGAAGCAAACTATTGTATCCTTGCACAACAATATCTTCATCTGGATATTGTTTTTCAATACGAACAAAATCTTTGTTTTTACGTTTGGCTTCTAACATAATCAATACATCTTCTAACTTCAATTTAAGGTCCATTTTAACTTTATTTTCTGAACCTGAAGAATACTCATTGACCGATGAAATAAGCTCTGTAAGTGTCTTTGTCTTTTTCCGTGCTGAGGTAATCGCCCGCTCCAACACATCATGATAATCACCGATTTTATCGCCTTGAATGATTTTTTCGATCATCGCGTGGTTGTTAACAAGGGACTGTAGAGGGTTTTTCATTTCATGGGCAATACCTGCAAACATAGTTCCTACCATCGACATTTTTTCGCTACGGGTAAGTCTTTCAAAAAAGACTTTGCGCTCAATATGGGCAAGTACTCGGGTACGCAAGACCTCTTTACGAAAAGGTTTGGAGACATAGTCTGTCGCACCTTTACGAAAACCATCAATGATATCTTGGTCTGCACCTAATGAAGATAAAAAGATAAATGGAATATGATCATAGGCATGTTGCGCTCTGACTTTTTCTAAAAACTCCAAACCAGACATAATAGGCATCTGCACATCTGAAACGATGCAATCCGGGGTAACAGCCTCAAGCATTTTCAAGCCTTCGGCACCATTTTGGGCAAAGTAAAAGTTATATTGATCCTTTAAGGTTGCATAAATGATCTGGGCAACTTCTGGGTTGTCTTCACAGGAAAGTACAGTATGTTTACTGGCATCGATTTTTTCGGGCACCGAAGGTGGATACTCGACATCAAGCGAGCCAGCTAGCGTATCAACTCGTATAGATGCTTGACTATCGGTGAGAGTCACGTTTTGCGATAATGGTAATGAAATATGTACGCGGGATCCACCCCAAGGACTTTCTTCCATCACAACATCACCATTGTGTAAGTCAATAATCTCTTTGACAAAAGACAAACCAATCCCTGACCCACCGTGCTCTTTTAAATCGGTTTTAGATGATTGCACAAACCGCTCAAATACACTTTCACGCTCTTCTTCTGGAACGCCAATGCCGGAATCATCAATATACATATGAAAATTTGATTTATCAGTGGCCAATTTGATTTCAATTTGTTTGACGGATTTATCGGTCGTCTTGGTGTATTTGACCGCATTGGAGATAATATTTTCCAATACTCTACGCATCTTATCCTGATCCATTGGCACATAAAGTCCTTCATAGCCTTCGGTATTATAGTTGAACTGAATATTGGCGCGTTTACATAGAATTTGAGTATCTTGTGCTAAGCCATCAATAAACTGCGGAATATAAACAGGCTCCCATACAAGATCAAGCGTGCCAGACTCTGCCTTAACTGAATCTAATATACTTCCGACCATAGAACGAAGTTTATGAAGTGAACGTTCAGCCGGGGCTAAAACTTGAGCTATCGCTCCTTCATATTTTTCTTTCACTTCTTCAAGAGCACCCATGGCTACAGTAATAGGGGTTTTTAGATCATGCGATATATTGGTAAAAAATCTTTCCTTCATTTTTTCAAGCCCCTTAAGCTCTTCCATTGCTCTATTTAAATCTTGCGTTCTATCTTCCACCTGTTCTTCAACATATAAAAAGGCATTTGCATATTCTTTAGCCAATGAGAGTGACGTAATTGAAAACAGGATTGTATAGGCAAATGGTGTTAAAAGAATTTTATTTTGATGTGTTACACCAAAATAAAATTCTAGCAACGCAAACACGACAAAAATATAAAAGGAAATAACAAAGTTGCTTTCGTAATAATGATACCTCATATTAGAAAAAAATACTTTTTTACCTAAAATAACTGCGTACTGTATCAATAGCAAGAGAGCGACTGTAAGTGATGCATGGTATATAATAAAAACCACATCTAAGCTTTTGATAAAAAGGGAAACCAAAAATAATATTCCACAGAAAGAGAATATATATTTATATATTTTTGTACTAATGTCATACCGAGTCGAATAGAACATAAACATGAAATATATTGCAGATATCGATGAAAAAAAATTGAGGTAGAGTCCAATCGACCCATCACCAAAAAGCTTGTATGGAACTGTACTAACACATATTTGATATATACCGGCAAAAAAAGAAAAAAGCGAAAAGTAGAAATAGTCTTTCCTTACACTAAGCAATAGATAATTATAAAAATAGAAAATACTTATGCTAAGAATTAACAAAATTCCAAAAACAAAAAACAGATCAAAACGTAAAAACTCTACAACCTGTATAAGCTTTTTTACTTTCTTATAATTTGCAAAGCCAAAGGGACCATCAAAAACACCTTTGTGCGCAAACCCCCAGTGCCTAATTTGGTACTTTATAGTAAACTCAGATTGATCTATGATACAACCCTTATCGAGAAAACTATACCTCAAACCTCCCCAAAGCCATCCATCAGGTGCATCTGAATTTTCCTGTATAACCTTGCATGAATTCACAAAAATATCAGCCGTATCGCCTATCCTGCCAAATACAATTCCAGGAGACTGGTATTCATCAAAGTCTACATTTTTAAATTTTTTTGTCAGTGTAAATTCTAAAAAAAAAAAAAAATTTTTATCTCTTTTAATATTAA
>JAGRMV010000052.1 GCA_020441045.1 Deltaproteobacteria bacterium
ATTAAAAAATATGATTATGTAGAATTCTATGTTGGCAGTGCCAAGATGGTGGCCTATTGGTATGCCAAAGCACTTGGGTTGGATATCAAAGCCTACAAAGGACCAGAAACGGGTTGTCGTGATCGTACATCGTACTATTTAGCAAAAAATGATCTCAAAATTGTCGTGACTTCTCCTTTGCAGCCGGACACGTATGATATTCAAACATTTTTACAAAAACATGGTGATGGGGTCAAACGCTGGGCATACAATGTAAAAGATGTAGAGCGGGCATTTACTCATGCTGTCAGCCATGGAGCAATTCCAGTCGTTCGACCATTTCAGACACGTGATGATCATGGCGTTGTACATATGGCGACCATCAAAATATATGATGATACAGAAATCATTTACTTTAATGATGAGCAATACAACGGCTTGTTTCAACCCGGCTTCGACCAGCCTGTGCAAAATATTCAGCTTTATGCTGAGGATTCAGGACTTTTGTCCATTGATCATATTGTGGGCAACGTTCGTACCAATGAAATGAATCATTGGGCCCAGTATTTTAACCAAACCATGGATTTTGAAACATTTGTCGATTTTGGACCAGGTGATATTTCAACAAAGTATTCTGCACTGCTATCAAAAGTAGTACGTTCTAAAGATAATGTGATTAAAAACCCGATCAATGAGCCATACAAGGGACTCCGCAAATCTCAGATTGAAGAATATATCGAGCATTATCATGGTTCTGGTGTCCAACATATTGCGATTGCAACCGATGATATTGTTACCTCGATCAAGGCACTACGCAAAAATGGGGTGGAATTTTTAGAAGCTCCGAAAACTTATTATGAAAATATGCGCAAATCTGGACGCTCTCCGGATGAAACGATCGAGGCCATTGAAGAACAAGGCGTGCTGTGTGATTTTGAAGATATTACTGGTGGTGAAGGGTATCTTTTGCAGTTATTTACTAAACCCATTGGTGACCGCCCCACATTTTTCTTTGAAATCATTCAACGTGTAGGTGGCGCCCAGGGATTTGGACAGGGAAATTTTCAGGCATTGTTTGAAAGTATCGAACAAGATCAAGCCAAACGAGGCAACTTATAATGCCATTTTATCACCGCATGGGGTCGATTCCAAGCAAGCGTCATATTGCGTTTTATAAAGAGGATCAAACCCTGCATCGTGAAGAGCTGTTTAGTACCAAAGGTTTTTCTGGGATATATTCGAATAAATATCATCTGTATATGCCGACTGCGATTACCAAGATCGACAAGATCAGCAAGCCTAAGGATGAAACATGGGTAGAAGCACCACTAGAGTGGAGATTGTTTCATACGTTTGATCAACAAAAAGATGGGGATCCGATCTCTTCGCGAATCAAGTATTTGTTCAATGCAACGTGCGCCATCTCCACAGCTGCGCCAAAGATATCGTGCAAAGGTTTTTACAAAAATGCCTATGCGCATGAATTGATTTTTGTGCATAAAGGCAGTGGGGTTTGTAAAACAGAGTTCGGTCGCATCGATTTTACACCAGGCGATTATATTGTGATCCCTAAAGGTGTGATTTACCAAGTTGATGTAAACGAAGGTGAAAATCGAATGTTGGTTGTTGAATCGGCAACAGCATTTGATATCCCCAAACATTTTCGCAATGAGTATGGTCAGTGCACTGAAAGTGCTCCATATTGTGAAAGGGACTTTCGTCCACCTTCACAATTAGAAACGTTTGATAATAAAGGTGAGTTTGTTGTTTATGTGAAAGCAGGTGAAGATTGGTATACCCATACCATGCAGCATCATCCTTTTGATATTGTCGGATGGGATGGATGTGAATATCCTTTTGCATTTAATATCCATGAATATGCACCTATTGTAGGACAGATTCATCAACCACCACCGGTGCATCTTGTGTTTACTACTCGAGATTTTGTGGTTTGTAACTTTGTGCCTCGATTATTTGATTTCCATCCACAATCGATTCCTGCGCCCTATTTTCATAGCAATGTAGATTCCGATGAAGTGCTCTATTATGTTGAAGGCAATTTTATGAGTCGAAAAGGCATCAAAGAGGGGTCTATTTCGCATCACCCGATGGGACTTCCGCATGGCCCACAACCAGGAAAAACCGAAGAATCAATTGGTAAAAAAGAAACCAACGAGTGCGCCGTGATGATTGATACCTTTGCTCCGTTACAAAGTACATTAGCAGTAGAACAAACAATGGTTTCTCATTATGCATCATCATGGTTAGAGAAAGGATAAGCAATGACTGTTACAGTTCCTCTGCATATTCAAAACTTACAAAAGTATAAACCAGGCAAGTCCATTGCGATGGTACAAAAACAATTTAAGCTAGATCGGTTTATTAAGCTTGCATCGAATGAAAATCCTTTGGGGGTTTGTCCTAAAGCTATTGAAGGTGCGCAGCTAAAGCTTGATCAGGCACATATCTACCCGCATCCAAGAGCAACGGATTTGCTAGAACGCTTGAGTTCTTTTTATGGTATTGATCAAGAAAAAATCATCATTACCAATGGGGTAGATTCTTTGCTAGCCTATATCTTGATGGCTTTTACGACGGAAAAAGATGAAGTGCTTACTTCAGAGGGATCATTTATTGGTATTTATGTGAATACAAATAAACTAGGTCGACCTTTGCAGCTGGTTCCCTTGAAAAATTATGCATATGATCTAGATGCAATTGCTGCGCGCATCAGCAATAAGACCAAAGTAGTATACATCGCCAATCCAAACAATCCAACAGGTACAATGATTACTCGGGCTGATTTCGATGCGTTTATGAAAAAAGTGCCAAGTCAGGTGCTGGTGATATTGGATGAAGCTTATTATGAGTATGCCAAACATAGCAGTGAATTTACGCATGGCTTTGGGATGGAATACGAAAATGTGATTGTTTGTAGAACATTTTCTAAAGCATATGGCATGGCAGGGTTTCGGGTTGGATATGGCGTTTCAACAGCAGAAAATATTTATGAAGTATTGAAAGTGAAATTGCCATTCGAGCCTACTGTTATTGCGCAGTATGCTGCAATGAAAGCACTGGACGACACATCGTTTTTGCAAAAAACATTGGATCTTAATGAAAAAAGTATGCAGTTTTTTCAGGACAATTTTGCTGCATTGGGCATTCAATATGTTGCCGATTCTTATGCGAATTTCTATATGATGCTTTTTGATGGAGAGGTACGAGCATTAACGTTTGCAGAAAAATGTTTAGAGAAAGGTTTGATCTTACGCTATTTGGATATGTTTGGATTCCCTGAAGCTGTACGTATCAACACGGGTACAATGGAAGAAAACCAAATCGCTTTTGATATTATGAAAGATGTTTTACAAGAGTTAGCTTGAGATACAGACTGCTTGTAATGGACAAAGTAAACTGGCTTGACTAGTTTTAAGAGGGAAAAATATTTTCCTTTAAAGTATCGCTATGGATGATACGAGGTATAGATAGAAGGAGACTAGAATGAAATTTGTAAGTTTTCAGTACCAAGACAAAGACCATTTGGGCTTTAGTATTGATGGCAAGGTTTATGATGTACACAAATGTGGCGTCAAATTAAACTTGAATTTGCCAGATAATATGAAAGATTTTTTGAATCAACAAGAGAGTATTATCCATGATGTAAAAAAATTACATGATAGTATTGCACATAGCCCAAAAGATTTTGTTATTGTACAAGACCCCATATTGCTTTCTCCTGTGCCTCACCCAACATCTGTTCGTGATGGATATGCTTTTCGACAACATGTACAAACCATGCGCAAAAATCGTGGCGCAGAAATGGCGCCAGAGTTTGATCAGTTCCCCATCTTTTATTACTCCAATCACAATGCGACTTTTGGACCGGGAGAGGTATTGCTTGAAAAAGATCACTTTGTTCGCATGGATTATGAGTTAGAGGTGAGTGTGGTGATTGGTAAACGTGGGATCAATATTCCGGTCGATAAAGCCGATGACTATATTTTTGGGTATATGATTTGGAATGACTTATCAGCACGGTGTTTACAAATGGAAGAGATGAAATTGTCTTTAGGACCAGCCAAAGGCAAGGATTTTGCCAATACGTTTGGTCCATATCTTGTGACCAAAGATGAACTGGTCAACAAAAAAATCAATACGCCTGAAGGAGAAAAATACGACCTGGTTATGAAAGCACGTCACAATGGGACCCAAGTCTCTGAAGGTAATATGAAGACCATGGATTGGACTTTCGCACAAATTATTGAGCGCGCATCGTATGGAACGGAATTGCTGCCAGGTGACATCATCGGTTCTGGCACTGTCGGCACTGGGTGTTATGCTGAGATCAATAGCACTGCGACTCGAAAAGCCGAAGCTGAAGGCGTAACATATACACCGACTTGGCTTGAGCCAGGAGACACCATCGAGCTTGAGATCGAAGGTTTGGGCACGTTGACCAATACATTGACACTACGTAATCCAAATTATTCGATTCTGGCCAAAAAAAAGAATATATAAAGTGTAATCTATGATTTCGCTCGATCCGCATCATATAGAAATTCGGCAACTTCACAATTTGACCATTGGTGGTGTTGCTCCAAGGCCGATTGCACTGGTCTCAACCCAATCGGAAAACGGTGTTGATAACCTTGCGCCTTTTTCCTTTTTTAATGCATTTAGTTCAAACCCTCCGGTGCTTGCGTTTTCAGCAGCAAGAAGGGGTCGAGATGGAACATTTAAGGATACGTATAACAACTTGCTACAAACCAAACAATGTGTTGTGCATGTTGTTACCCATGAGATTGTTGAACAAGTCAATTTGGCTTCTACAGAATTTTCGAGCCAGACAGATGAGTTTATCAAAACAGGTCTAACCAAAATAGCATCAAAGGTAGTCAAACCTTATCGTGTTGCAGAATCTCCAATGCATATGGAATGTGTTCTTCGTCAAATGATTCCACTTGGCGATAAGAATGGGTCAGGCAATCTAGCGATTTGTGATGTTGTACAGTTTCACATTAGAGAAGACTTGTATGTAGATGAAAAAGTAGTGCTGGAACAAATGAATCAAGTCGGGCGTGCCGGTGGAAACTATTATACATACTGCAATTCTGCATCGATGTTTGAAGTGCCTGCACCTAGAACAGCTGTTGGCATTGGTTGGGATCATCTACCTGCTTGGTTATTTGAATTGGGACTAAGCAAAAACGAATTGGCACAATTGGCACTGATTGAACACTTACCCGATGGTATGGCTGTAGCAAAGGGTACACTTTCAGATGAAAACGTAAAATCAGTACAGTCATTTTTAGCACAAAGGGATATTCAGTCTGCCTGGGATGAGCTCGTGAAAATCAATGCTTGATGCTTGCACTTACGGGTTATAGGTATTTGCATTCTGTATTATCGGCGCTTCTTTCTTGTGTAAATGGTATGACGCTGTGATGTAGTGCTGACATCTAGAGGTTAGAAATTATAGATTTACAGCACATCAGAAGCAGGTATAACTATTAAGACATGAATCATTTGCATATTGACCCGATTATTCTCTACGTTGCGACGTCTTGCTTTGTGTTGGCTGTTGTGCATACATTTCTTACAGGTCGATTCACGCATATGGCACATACGTTTCCTGATGGTTCGATCAAAGAAAATCTTTTTCACCTGCTTGGAGAGATTGAAGTCGTATTTGGTTTGTGGGCAGGCGTGTTCTTTCTCTTTTTTGCAGTTTTCGAGGGAATTGATCCAGCAATTGAAGCCATTGAGGAGGTTAACTTCACTGAGCCTATGTTCGTATTTGCCATTATGACGGTCGCTTCGACCAAGCCTGTTGTGGAATGGACGGAAAATGTCATCATTCGGTTTGGGCGGTTTTTTTCTAAGCAGCATCAGAATATGTCGATTTATTTTTTGGACATAACGTTAGGTCCCTTGCTAGGTAGCTTTATTACAGAGCCAGCGGCAATGACTGTAACGGCATTGATATTACGGGATCAGTTTTATAAACGAAATGTTTCTACCTTTTTTAAGTATGCCACGTTGGCAGTATTGTTTGTCAATGTGTCTATTGGAGGTGTGTTGACACCATATGCAGCACCACCGGTGTTGATGGTTGCTGGGCAATGGGGGTGGGATATTGATTTTATGTTAAGTCATTTTGGTTGGAAGGCAGCAATCGCTGTTCTTATCAACGCCAGTATTGTGCTTGTTTTGTTGGCCAAAGAAATTAAAAGTTTTGAGCGAGAAGATGTCCCGCTGCTCAAAAAATCTACCCCTACTTGGTTGGTGATCATTCACTTTGGTTTTCTGGCTGCGATCGTTGTGACCAGTCATCATGCGAGTGTATTTATGGGATTGTTCATGTTCTTTATTGGGGTGACGACAATTACCCGTGAATATCAAGACCATCTCAAAATCAAAGAAAGTCTATTGGTGGCATATTTTTTAGCGGGATTGGTTGTGCTTGGAGAATTTCAAGGTTGGTGGCTTTCTCCCTTGTTGACACAATTGGACGCCTTACCATTGTTTTTAGGTACAACCAGCTTGACTGCTATCACAGACAATGCCGCCCTTACTTATCTTGGTTCCCAGGTGGAAGGTATTTCAGACGCATTTAAATATGCTTTGGTTGCAGGTGCTGTCTCAGGAGGAGGATTGACCGTGATCGCGAATGCCCCCAATCCTGCTGGATATTCTATATTGCAAAAAGACTTTGGTGAGGATGGAATTGATCCATTAAAATTGATCTTGTTTGCATTGGTGCCCACGATCATTGCAATGACTTGTTTTTGGTTATTTTGATTTTAGTTTGTCGTCTGTTTGGCATTTTCGATGAGTTTTTCAGGGGTGCGTCGGAGATCACGGGTTAGACCTACTTTCTCCATGCTGCTGACAAACCATTTGGTTGGATCGTACTGATACCATTTGATGCCATTACGATAATCTGACTGAAATGTGTGATGAAAATTATGATAGCCTTCACCTAGGGCAAAAATGGCAGTTATGGCCGAATCTCTTGCGGTGGTTTTTTTCGAATAAGGTCGTGACCCAATGGTGTGGGCAAGGGAATTGATACACCAGGTAGAATGATATAAAAAAACCAAACGTAAACCAGCGACCCATAATAGTGCGCCAAGTGGGTCTCCCCATATCCAGCCCAAAAGAGGAGGGATGATAAAAGTAGTGGTGACCAGTAATGGAACGTAGTTTCGGTATTGCCACATGACGCGAGGGTTGTTTTTTAAATCAGTGGCTTTGATGTTTTGTGAGTGTGGGGTTTTGAACAAGACCCAAATAAAATGCGACCACCAAAATCCTTTTTTTACGCTATAGGGATCATCTTCTTGGTCTGTAACGGCATGATGTCGGCGATGATCCATCGACCATTTCAATGCAGAATTTTGTACAGCCGAAGCTCCAAAAATGAGATAAAAAAGTTCCAACCATGGGTGGGCTTTGTACGTTGAATGAGAGAAGAGGCGGTGATATCCGCCTGTAATCGATATCGCTGAGCAAGCCCAATAGATTAGGGTTAACACTACGGTCCACCAGGAAAAACGGATATAAATCGTGTAAAAAATTGCAGCAACAGCCATCAGGTGAATCATTGATAAAAATGTTACAGCAATCCAGTCGACGACTTGGGTCTGAGGTTGTTTGCTGAATATGCTCTCTTTTGCATTGTTCATGTCAGAGTACGTACCATGAAATGAAAGATCATTCCATGTGCTATATCATATACCTTTGCATATATCTAAAATGCTTTTTATCTGATTGTAATAATTGTAGTTAAATATTCTTTCTAAATTCATAAATATGCAGTAAAGACGCCCCATGTTTAAAAAATGTTATTTATTGCCGGCTATTTTTCTTATCATTTGTAGCGTTTTTTTTCTTTTGAATAAAGATGCATATTTGCTGATTCCGCCTGTGGTGGCCATTGGTTTGTCATTTGTCACGCGCAATGTTTTGTTCTCGATTTTTATGGGAATGTTTTCAGGCGCATTACTGAGTGTGGGATCATTGAGTTTCAAAGGAGTGGCAGTGGCACTTCTGCGGGTTGCGGATCACTATATGATTGAAGCGATTGCCGATACAAATCATGCTGGGCTGGTTTTGTTCACCATGACCATTGGCGGCTTGGTTGCGCTGCTCACCCAATCAGGAGGCTTAAAAAAACTCTTAGAAAAAATGCTTGTATTTGCCCAAGATGCTGCGCGGACTCAATTGTTGATGATGCTGACTGGGATGCTGATTTTCTTCGATGATTATGCCAATACCATCATTGTAGGAAATCTATACCGCGCGTTATCTGACAAGTACCTTATATCCAGAGAAAAGTTCTCTTTCATTATTGATGCCACGGCTGCTCCAGTGGCATCGTTATCAGTGGTTTCAACATGGATTGCGTATGAGCTCGGTTTGATTGCAACAGCTGTTGAAAAACTGGGCATTGAAGACAACGCGTATGCATTGTTTATTCAGTCTTTGCCACATCGATATTACGCAATTTTTTTGCTTGTTTTTATCTTTTTGACGATTGTTATGAAAAGAGAGTGGGGAGTCATGCTCAAAGCGCAGAAACGAGCGTATCAAACGGGTATGGTCAATCGACCAGGCTCAAATCCGATGATGGCTAAAGATGTAGCAGCATGGGAAGAAAATATGAAAACCAATGGCACGGCGATGATCGGATTTTTTCCCATTCTTGTTTTACTTGTTGTCGTCATTCTTGGTTTTTGGGTGCAGGGTCGTCAAGCTTTGTTAGGCAATGGTACATTAGGTGAAGATACAACCATTTTGGATATTTTTGGGGCTGCAGATCCTGTGATTGTACTTACCTGGGGAGCATTGATTTCTACTATTGTGGCCATGGTGATGACGATTTATAAAAAAGTATTTAAGTTTGATGAATGTTTTGATGTTTGGATTGATGGAGTAAAGTCCATGGTTTTGCCGGTGGTGATTTTGGTATTTGCCTGGGGTTTGTCAGCAGTCATGGATGAGTTGCAATCGGGACAAGTACTTGGTCGAATGATCAGTCAGATCGTATCTGTGCAAATGTTGCCGGCATTGATTTTTTTGATGTCTTTCCTCATGGCTTTTGCAACAGGAACATCATGGGGCACAATGGCCATTTTGTTTCCTTTATCACTACCATTAGCGCATGCATTATTGATCGCTCAAGGCATGCCCCAGGATGTTTTTTCCGCCAATATTAGTGCGTGTATTGGATCAATACTAACAGGTGCTATCTTTGGTGATCATATTTCTCCTATTTCGGATACAACCATCATGAGCTCGATTTGGGGTGGCATTGATCATATGGATCATGTGCAGAGTCAGTTACCGTATGCATTATTTGTCGGCACCTTATCTGTATTGATTGGTTACGTGCCAGCAGGGTTTGGCGTTTCGCCCTGGATTACTTTGCCGCTGGGAGTTGTTGTGATGTATGTGGCTCTGAAAATCAAAGGTGAACCATTTCAGGTTCAAGAAGAAGTATAATTGGCATGTCTATAAAACAAGAGCGTCGAAATGCTTTGATTGCAGTTATCCAATCGGAGCGCATTGATACGCAATCGGAGCTGGTGGCCAAAATTGCTGCCCGAGGTTTTCATGCTACGCAAACAACCATTTCGCGTGATATTGAAAGCTTAAAGGTTGTCAAAGGGCCCAAGGGATATGAACTACCGGCTGACCTTTTGGATATTTCAAAGTGGAAACAGTCTATTAAAGATCATGGTGTATCTGTCGACTGTGTCGGTGAGCATTTGCTTGTGTTGCATACAAAAGCTAGTACTGCGCAGATGATTGCCAATGCGATCGATCATGAAAGCATACAAGGCGTGGCTGGAACCATAGCAGGAGATGATACGATTTTTATTGCTCTGCAAAATAGAGATGCTCAAAAGCATTTGGCTGCCCAAATTATGGATTTATTAGAGTGATGATAAGCGGTGCATCGCATTTTCTATGTAATGTCCAGCAAATGCATATGCGTGATTAAGAATGTGGTAGAGCTGATAGATTTTCTCTCTTTGTTGCCACCCTTCTTCTAGTGGGTATTGTTCCTGGTAAACCTGAAATGCGGTTGCATGAAAGCCACCAAAGAGTTTCATCATTGCTAAGTCTGTTTCTCTGTGGCCATAATACACGGCAGGATCAATAAGATAGGGCTTTTGTGAAGTATCACAAATGTGATTTCCTCCCCAGAGATCACCGTGGACCAAACAAGGGGCTTCTTTGACTTGTGATAGTTGTTGCCTGATCAAAGCTTTTTTTTCAGTAAATAGATGGGTCAGCGCACTTTGGTTGATTTTATCAATAAGTGGTTGTAGACGCAGCTCCATAAAAAAATCAGCCCAGTTGCTGTTGGGTGTATTGTCTTGGCAAAAGTGTCCACAATAAGTTGAATGCTCTAAGCCAAAGGTGGGGGATTGGTTTTGATGCATTTTATGGAGCTGCAATCCAAATCTTCTCCAGTAAACCTCTAGCGGTTGACCTGACTCGATAAATTCCTGCATGATAGCGTGCTCGGTAAAGGCCAATACTTTTGGTATAGAAAATGAATTCGATTGTCGGATGAGATCAAGCCCGAGCAGTTCTGCCTCTACAAGTTGAGACTGAGTATATGTTTTGATTAAGACCGTCTGTGTTTCAGTCGCATACGTAGTGTGCGTTGCGGTGTCACCTCCGGCCCAGGGAAGCACTTCAATAACATTTTCGTGTAAGGTATCTTCAACCCACTGTTGCATCAAAAAGCTTTTTCTAATTGTAGTAGCAAATGTTGACAACCTTCTTCGACGATATCTAAAACTGTTTCAAAACCACTTTCACCATCGTAATAGGGGTCGGGTACTTGTGTAAATTTGTTTTGGTAGCCTGGGCAAAACGACATAAATCGGTGCACTTTTTTCCGATGCGCAGGTGTTGTAGCCAATGCCATGATGTTGTCAAAATTGGAATCATCCATCGCGATAATCCAGTCAAAATCTTCAAAATCAGCTGAGGTAAATTGTCTGGCGCGTGAGTCAAGTTGATAGCCTCTTTTTTGCGCATGTTCTCTTGAACGAATATCGGCAGGTTGACCAACGTGGTAACTGGCGGTACCAGCAGAATCAACAAAAATACGTTGCGAAAGTTGTTTTTCGGTAACGATTGACTGCATAACGCCATGTGCAGTCGGTGATCGGCAAATATTTCCTAAACATACAAAAAGAACTTTTTCCATAGCTTGGGATCATAGCAGAACCTTGTTCTGGAAGTAAGTCTTATGTGTAGTATGGATTGTCACCCAGCGCATGGTCTGTGGTATCGACAAGTTCAATGATTTCGGGGATCAATTCTTTGATCCGAACTTCAACACCTTGTTTCAGCGTGGCCTTGGCTGAGGAACAGCCTTGACAGCCACCACTCATTTTAACAAATGCTCGGCCGTCTTTGATATCAAGTAGCTCTATGTTGCCACCATGGGCTGCAATAGAAGGATTGATTTCCGTATCAAGAATTTCCTGCACCCGAACTGCCAGTGGAGAGTCAAGATTGTTCTCAGGCTTGTTTGGATTATCAAGCCGAAAACCTGATCCGCTAACGGATTCAATCCATTGAACTGTTGAGTTTTGTATTTTGTTGCCGTCTACTGTATCGTAAAGGATGCTGAACGTTTGATGATCAAATTGGGATTCGGTTTCTTTCTTCTGGTCTTCTAACAAAAAATGGACCAAATATTCTGAGGCAGACTGGCCTCGTACCTGAATTTTTAAAAA
>JAGRMV010000053.1 GCA_020441045.1 Deltaproteobacteria bacterium
GATCACCTTTGTCTTGAAGCCATCTTTGCATCGGTTCGATTCGATTATCCCTCAAAATCAATTTATTCATTTTTGTAAGATTGGATAAGCTATCAGGTAAAATTGTAATTTGGTTGCTTGAAATATCTAAAATAACAAGCTTAAACAAATCTCCAATACTTTCAGGCAGTTCTGTAAGCTGGTTGTATTTAACCGATAAAATTTCCAATTGACGAAGACGCCCGATGTTTTCTGGCAGTTCTGTAAGTTGGTTGCTGCCGACTTGCAGTTTTGTTAATTTTTGCAATTGCCCGATATTTTCAGGAAGTGTCGTGAGATGATTTTGTCCTAGATACATATGCCTTAGGTTGATTAAACCGCCAATGCTTTCCGGCAGTGATGTGATCTTGTTATTGGAAAGACCTATGCTACGTAATTTTTGCAGTTGTCCAACCGTCGATGGAATCTCCCGGAGCCGGTTAGAGCTTATGCTTATATCTTTGAGTTTGGTTAGATTGCCGATACTTTCGGGAAGTGACGTCAGATTGTTGCTATCTGCGAATAAAATGCGCAGCTCAGTCAGTTCACCGATACTTTCAGGCAAAGCATGAATTTTGTTGTTTTGTATGTTTAGAAATCTTAGTTTGCGTAAGTTTGCCACACTGCTAGGAAGTGACGTTAACCCTATCTGGTTGAGTAGTAAAAATTGAATGTGGCATTGATTTAGACCAAGGCACGTGGTTTTGATTTCAAACTCACGCGGGGAATAACTATTTAAAAATGCTTCTATAGAATCATCCAATTTTTTACAAAACACCTGCAAACGTTTTGACGTCGCATTTTGCTCACATAAATCTTCAATAAATTGCACCTCTGATGGATCAAGCGTGATGGGTAGGCTCGAATGATCAGCCCAAGCTATGTTAGGAGTTAAATAAAGGACGGTAATCCAAACATTGATCGTGAAAAGTTTTTTTATCATACGCGACCCGTTATCAATTATGACTCGATTTGTCAATCATAACCAACCTTATGACCCTATCTAGAAAGTTTTTTCGCGCAAATGGTTTTATTTTTTTACTTATTTTCTTTGTTTATCGTTTTTTTATACGTTTAGTTTTTACATGGTTGATAGGTGATCTCAATCTTGGCATTGTCTTGAAATTTGACTGCGTCATCCAAGACGATTTTTTGCCCATCGTTTTTGACTTGGTAGAGGTTTTTGGGCAGCCGGATGCCATCGACTTCGACCTCGATAGCCTCATCTATATAGCTGCCATTGGCATTGCTATCACAGATCTGGTTGGATAAATCAAACTGATAAAAATAAGCAATTTTGGTGGCCAGGTCGACCGCAAAACGGTTCATATCTTTTTGAAATTTGTCTTGCTGCCCTTCTAAGGCATTGCGCATATCGACCATTGGGTGCCCAAAATAATCGGCAAATTCTTTGCCGCCCCAAAATGGCTGCGCAAACTGGGCAGGGAGATTGTCGGCAAAATAGCCAATGGCCGACCCAAACGAGCGCAAAGAACCATTAAATGTTTCGAGTTCCTGCGCCACAGACGCAAAGTCAATTTGATTGACGAACTCCCCTTGGGCATTTTTCACGGTGTTGCCGGTATTGTCCTGGCAGTGATAATCTCGTCGGGTTGTCGCTTCTGACAGGCCGTTGCTCGGATCTCCGCCATGGATGATAAATTCGTTAAAATAGGGAGAGCCTTTAACATCATCAAAGACTTTGCCATCTGGCAGATATTTTTTATTGTCGAACGTCAACCCAGCACCATTGGGCGCGACACTGACATCTTGTTCGTCACTAAAGACAACCGGTACGATGGATGTCCGATCTGAAAAACAACCATCTTGACGGTTGATGGCCAAGATCGTCGGATCGGTCAGCGCCTTGTGCAAACTATACAGCATGGCTTCGTCTGGACCATTATTGGCACCCGTCGCGCCGGCAAAGGCTTGATCCATATTTTCGTTGAATTTATCGACCATGGTGATGGCATCGACTTTTTCCGAGCCAAACGTGCAGTAGCATTTGCGGTTGCCCGGTTTGGCCACTAGCAAACCTGCACGCGATGGATGTACGGATCCACGCATCACCCCCATGCACAACTTGGTGATGTTTTCATCTTCGAGTTGCTGCAACCAATCGGTCAGTGCGTTTTTTAGTGCCGGTGCAATGGTATTGATCGACCCCGAATAATCGATGATCAATACAATTTCAGGAATAATACTTTGTATAGTTTTGTCTTGCAGCCAGGTCTCCGTAATACTGGCGTCGGCATGGCGTGTGGTTTGACCGGCGATATTTTGTTTTTCCGAGAGCAAATGCATGCCACAATTGGAATACGTCCCCATGATCAATAGCCCTAATGCGGATAGTATTAATAGGATGGTTTCTTTGTTGATTTTTTTTCCCTGCATGTAAAAGTTAGCCCTATTGTACCAAGAACAGCCCGGTAAAATCAACTGGGCATAGCTGTAAGTTACAGTTTCAGAAGGAAGATTCTTTCTAAGCGATGCAATAGCTCAAATCAGCCCCCAAGTTATAAACAGGTGTTGGTTCGATCAAGTGTGTTTTAGGTCGCATAGATATAGCAGGCCGTTTTATGGATGTTCCCCATATCTATAACTATTTTAGCAGGGATGCTTTGATCGATCTTGACGCTACCTGTTATTCCTGGTAATAAGACTGGCATGATCAAACACAAATTTCATCATTTCACTGTTATTTTTATCCTTGCAATCTCGTTTTGCCTGCAAGCCAAAGCGGATGTTCCGCGCCGACCGGATCATTTTGGACGGTATCAATATAAAACGACACCCTCTTTTGCGGCCTTTCTGATCAACGCGCTCAAATTCGGCGATCATGACACTGTGACTGCTGAAAGTAGTGGTATTTCTTTGCAGCCCAGCGATGAGAAAAAAGACAAACTCCCCAACAGCGCCATCGAAAATGTTATCACCTGCGCATCAGATACCGGTGAAGCAGATTGTACTTTGGAAACCATTCATAGCCTGCCGAAAGAAGATCTTTCTGCTTGGTTAAAGAATATATTTTCAGTAACAACAAAAGACGGGGATGAAAACAAAAAACTTTCAACACTAAACATTCTTACACCTGGCTTGAGTAAAGTGTTGTGGAAACATGCTTCTTTTCAAACCAGTGAAGCTGTAGAAATCAATGACGGATCTGTGTGGGCGCCTTGTGAGATGACCAAAAAGACGTTGTCTGGCACCATTGGCGATCAAGAATATCAATTGATCTGTCGATCTCGATCTACCTCAAGTTGTTTTTACAAGTATGATCCTGGTTGTAGAGTCATTGTCAGTGGCCCGAAAAAAGAAACATTCGTCGAATTTATAAAAATGCAACCGATCGTCCCTGAAAAGGACTGATGCATTTGGCGTCACCTGTTTTTCGCACAAAATGGATTGCTAGCAAAAGCGACCTTTGGATGGTCGCATGGCTTTTGCTGGTCGGACTTTTCTTGCTGTCTTGCTTTTCTGGATATAGCCATCAAGATACCGCAATTTCATGGCTATGGCGATTTTCACCCCTAGGTTTGTGGCCCATCGATGAAACCATGTATGCGATACCAAGCAATGGTAGCTTTGCGTTTCAATTTGGATTGAGCTTTGCCTACCTCACCGTCTTTGCTAAAACCTATCTACTTGAATGGCCCTTTATTTATTTTTTGACCAAAGGGAAATCCGATACAGCAATACGTGATACAAACTTGATTTGTTTTTTGGTCAATGCCATCAGCCATCCGATTGTGTTTTTTGTCTTTCCGGCAATTTTTTCGCGTTATGTTGATGCACTTCTGGCCGCAGAAACTTTTGCCATCGTCTTTGAATGTCTCGCGGTTTATGGCTTGCTTTTCCAGTTGCAAATACGCCTTTGCTGGCCTACAGCTTTGATCACGGTCATTTTGGCCAATCTATTTTCCTGGCAAGTCGGTATTTTACTGTTCGCATTTGTGTAATCAGACTCCCGTATGATAATTTTTCGCAAATCGCGATATTCTTTTGGGGTTGTCGGACTATAATACTTTCATTGTCAGCAGTGACATCCAGGATGCTAGCGATCACTTCCCTTACGTATATTCATTCTTTCACGAACTGCTGCCCATTTTATTTCTAGGAAGATGCGTCTAAAAACGTTTCAGATCTTTTTGGCGTCGAAGTAAAGCAACGGTTATCTATCTCAAATCCATCTCTACAGAATTTTCCAGCTTCCTAGAAGACACAACTGCTGAAAAATGGCGCGCAAGGTATTATCTAACTTGTTGTAAATAAAAGAAATATCAGTGGCATAGTTTTTGTATTACTAGAGGCAACGAAAAGGAAGTATGTGATGCAGTCTAGATTTTTTTATACGCAATTTATCTCTATTTGGATGGGGTCCTTGCTCCTTATCGCATGTGGTTCTGAGTCATCCAACACCAGCGGTACGCAAACAAATGACAGCTTTATCCCAAACATTGAAAAGTCAACGTTTGAGGTTCGTCGTTTTGCCCTTTCAGAAATCACTTTGCCTTTAGAGGCCGATGATACTGCGCAAAACTATATGTATGCACTGGCAACAGCCCCAAGCTCTGGCAAAATCTCAGGATGTATGGATTTGCAAGATTCGCAAGGACCGACCGATCGAACTTGTTTATTTACACCAGACCAGCAAACCCATGGCAAAATTTCGTTTGCATATACCCTTACCCATCCGACAACTGGCGCCAAAAGTGAAAATGTAGTGGCTTATCTTCGCGTCAACGAGCGTTCGATCTTGCTGCCCCAAGGAACCGAAGGATTTACCGATTTACCCAGCAACGATATCCAATCACTTGTTGTAGATGGTTCAACACTATATGTCGGCACAGCTGCTGGACTATCTATTTCAAACGATGGCGGCCAAAACTTTACCACTCTTACCACGGCAAACAATGGGTTGCTCTCCAATGATATTATATCTATTGGTGTGGATGGCCAAAATATCTATGTCGGAAACGGTTATCGATTCTCTCGTTCTAGCAACGGCGGAAAAGTCTTTTCTGAAATAACCGATGCCAACGGTTACAGTGGTAGCGGTGATGTTTTTGGAATCTATACCAAAGCCAATCACGTCTATGCCGCAACGTTTGGTAATGGACTGCTTATTTCAAGCGATGGTGGCCAAAATTTTACCACGGCTTCGGGATTGCCCAATTTTGATGTTCAATGTATCTACGTGGATGGCCAAAACGTCTACGCCGGCACCTATGTTGGTCTGTCGGTTTCAAACGATGGCGGCCAAAACTTTACCACTCTTACCAAAAACGATGGCTTGGCTGGCAATGATATTCGTGCGGTCTATGCCGACGGACAAAACCTCTATGTTGCGACCTATGCAGGGCTGTCTATTTCAGACGATGGCGGCCAAAACTTTACCACGGCTTCGGGATTGGCCAGTAACAACGTACTTAGCATGCACGTAGAAGGTCAATTTGTTTATATCGGCACAGAAGGTGGCTTGTCCATTTCAACAGATGGTGGCCAAAACTTTGTCACAGCAGCGAACGTGCCAAGCAGTGCTGTACAAAGTGTATCTGCACAAGGCCAAAACGTTTATGTTGGCACTAACGTAGGATTGTTCATTTCAAACGATGGCGGCCAAAACTTTACCACGGCTTCGGGATTGGCCAGTAACAATATTGCCACTGTTTACGGTGACGGGCAGAATATCTATGTTGGTACAAATGCTGGACTATCTATTTCAAACGATGGCGGCCAAACTTTTACCACGGCACCTGACGTACCTAATGCATGGGTCCGAAGCACTTTTGCCCAAGACCAAAACGTTTACGCTGCAACGGACTCCGGACTATTTATTTCAAACGATGGCGGGCAAAGCTTTGCCATAGCTTCGGGACTGGCTAGTAATAACGTTCGGGCTGTCTACGCCAACGGGCAAAACCTTTATGTTGGCACGACTGCAGGGCTGTCTATTTCGACAGACGGTGGCCAAAACTTTGTCATACGTACCAACGCAGATGGCTTGCCTAGTTCTTCTATCACCTCTATTTCAGCAAATGGAACTGCGGTGTATATGTCGACCCCTGCAGGTGTCAGCGTTACTTTCGATGGTGGCAAAAGTTTTGTCAATAATGGTCTTACAGGTCTACCTAACAATATGGTTAAAAATATTTTCGCTGACAAAGATCATATCTATGTCGCCGTATCTCAAAGCGGGGGCTTGGCCAGATTTTGAAACCTATGATCTAAAAAACATCCTGGCATTTTTTACTCTTCGTTAAGCTCACAAGCATGCGTCCGATTGCATTAATGCCATCGCTCAAACGGGTCAAAAAAGTTGGCCAGGAAATTCACGACCAAAAATTCCGGGGCAGGTAAGTCACTTATATTTTGTCTTGGTCTCGATCAGTAGAACAGCTGGAAAGATATGTATTTGATACATTGTGTTGTTTATGTTACACAGCCTTCCATTCTTTACGATACCAACGATGCATATTAGAGGGGTTCTATGTCTACTGTCAGAAAAATACGTTGCATGATGTTGATCATGTTTTTGTCACTCTTGTTTACCCATCAACATGCGCGTGCGCACGAAAATGGCAATCGAATCAAGATTGAGCGCAATGATCAAGGACAAATTACCCACATGCGCTTACCTGATCTTTATGATCTCTGTTTTGATTGGACACAGGAACAAGTCCCCGTACAGCTTTTGCTCAATGAAGATCACAATGAGCAAAACTACACCTTGGATCAAGCCGCTCTCAAAGTTCTTACCGATCGCTATCTTGAAATCAATCAGCTTCCTAGTGTGTTTACGCTGATGGATCAAATAGAAAACATGAGCGACCGCATCGATGTTGCAAAAAAGATTTGGTATATCACCTACATCGTTACACTACGTGAAAAGCAAGCTACTGCTCTTCCAACCATGGAAAAGCAAAACCAGCTTGCGCAGGTAGCATTTTACAATCTTTTCGGCTTCAACTTTGATCAGTTGCCTACCGATACAAGCCAATTCGATGCGCTGCTCGCCAAGATCTACGCAGAAACACGCAAACTTGAACAAGAAAAAATTCAAGCCCGTGCCAATAACCATAGAACCACGCTCATTGCTCTTAAAAACGTTTCGAAAAATATTCTCGATCAAAGCAACTGGCAGATTCTGCATACCTACTTGCAAGAGCATCACCTTGATGCTGTTGCTTCTGGGTTAACAACATTGGTCGCTACTGGTGATATTGTTTTCAATAAGGAAGAAAGTGACATCATCCGACCTTACATCAACAATGCAACCGCTATTGAAGTCAGTTCCATTACATCAAATATTACCTTTCATGTGGATCCCCTCACCAAGGTAATGATGTTGCCACTGTCTTTCTTCCGTCCAGGGTTTTTGGATTTGGAAAGTTCGTTTGCTCCAGTTGACAACGCCTATTGGGGAGGACAATATTTTGAATCGCAAAGCATCTTGTTTGATGGACACGACCCCATTGTGCAACATGCTTTTCCGATTGTGCATGAATATGCGCATATTTTGCAAAGTGATATGAATATCAATGCTGACTTGAGTATGTCTTATGATTTGATGCCATTTATTGTTGCAAGTGCGCATCTATTCAAACGTCATCCAGCCTTTTTTGATGCTCTAGGTTCGGATTTTCATGCACCCATGAAAAATATGGTTGAATCCAGCGCTACATTTTATGCCATGATTCAAATGGCAGAAATATTATAAATGCACATACATTTATAGAGGTACGGTATCTGCACCCCGTAAAAAACTCCTTGGCAACAAAGTGATCAACCACCTAAAAAAAGATCATGCTTCTTTGTAGGTCGCTCATCACTTAGATCGATTTCTTTTTCTCTGTAATCGCGCAACCTTTGTATTATGCTGTTGCAAACATGAATTGATACGTTGAGTTTTCGATAATCCCACTCGTTATTTAAAACGGATTGTTTTTCCGATCCTGTCACCTCTATATACGCACGGTGCGCTTTTTTTCACCAATTCTATACCGTTTCGTCTTCCTAATATATGATTATTATTGCATAAAATTGGTTGTCGCTTGGCATAAACATTGCTGTTATAAAGACATGATGTCAAAGGTAGTATGTCATTTTTTTGGTTTTTGGTTTAAAGTACTATGTTTCATTTTCCCGGTTTTATCTTGGGCGCAACTGCCATATCAGGTTTCAATTGACAAGGATTGGAATGCTACAAAAATCGAAATTTTGCATGAAGAACTCAATAATATCATGCTAGAAAATACGCCTTCTCCGATTCGACCGTCGTTCCTCTATCCGAGTACTAATCAAAGTATTGTTGTTTTCAATATTCATACTGAAACACAGTTTTTCCCTTCTTCTCTGGATGTGCCCCTTGCCAAATCTCAGGCGGACGAAATTGCTACCTTGCTTGAACAAGCGGCAAAACATAAGATAACGTATATAACGTTAAACAGCAGCAGTTATCGCAAGCCTTCTGATCATACCTTTATTGGTATTTTGGATTCGAATTTTCAAGATGATTCATCAGATCAGTACGTCATGAAAAGTCAGGGCGGAAGACATATTTTTGCACTTCAAAACCCAGCCCTGGTTTTTGTTAGTGGTTCTTATTTAAATGGCTGTTATGGGCGCGGTACTACCGATATACAAAACAATGCAGCTGCATCGAACAACTATGTCATTCCTGCCTATTTGCTTGGTACCTACCATTGGGCAGACTTGTACTTTCCGAAATACGAGCTGACAATGGACATGTCTTTAAAAAATAAAGACTTTACCTTTGCACAGCTCTATCAATACTGCGCGGAAAAACAATCGTCATCTTGTGTTTCTGATTTAATTTATCGTGTACGTGAAGTGCTTGGGTGTTCGTCGATCTTTGTTGATGGTGCATATTATCCCCAATATGATGGTGATGTTTATGATCCCAATCTTCCACCCTTAAAAAAATCTGACACATGTCATATCATGACATCACATCAAGCCATGCTTGAACATATCGATGAAATTCTACAAGCTCACTTTGAAATTTATCCACATAAGGATTAGAAAAAATTTGTTTTCATTTTGCTGATCAATCACGGTCTAAAACCGCAGCAAGATCCAATACTCTAACATCTTTGCTACAACGACTTTGCACAATCCCTTGCTGTACACATGTTGGTGATAGGTAATACATCGAGAGTTGTTCTTGCACGGTATAAAAAGCTGGTTGTGACCAGAGATCGGGGCCATTTTTCGATAGCGTGAATGCATCTGAATAATAAATAAATGAATGCATCAATAAATCATCTGAGTATAAGAACACTACATCGCCAAAGGCCAGTTTGGGTTTTTCCAGATGATTTTTTTTCATCATATATGTTTCTTGAAACAATACGTTTGTCGGTCGGTCATGATATCCGCAATAAAATGCGGTAAAGCTATGACAATTGGCGGTGCGGCTTTGGTCCATAGCTTCGCCTGTGCTGTAGGCGATGATATCAGCTGCATTCGGAAGTGTATTTACGACAGGGGTGAATGCAGCGATAAAAAAATTTTTGCCTTGCAACTTCCATGTGTGAATGTCTAGATTGTCTTCTGTAATTTTTAGTGCAGCATCTTTGATGGCTTGTTTTTGTAGTGCGACAATCCATAATTTCTGATCTCTTAGAAACACCCGTATTTCATTTTCGGCAAGCGGCATACAGCGCATACTTAATTGATAGTCACCTGGGGACCCAGACACAGGGTCAAAATCAAAGGCGTAGTAGTTTCTATCTTTTACATCGAAGGTTTGCGTTAGTTTTTTGACTTCATATGCATTTTCTTGCCCACCGGCTGACGCCTGAAACAATCGTTTTCCATTGGCTAGCAGTTGATATTGTATATCAATAGATTTGATTTGTTCAAGATTGGTGCTTTGTAACGTATGTACTTGTGGCGCTGATCTTAGATCAACCCAAAACGCAAATTCCTGCAAACGATCAAGATCACCTTGGTAGGTAACATAGGCATCGCAAAATTCTATATTGGCAAAACTCTCAGCAGAAAATAGGATCAAACTCAAGCTGACCAGTAATGTTATGTTTGCTTTTTTCAGCATCTATACATCCAAAACGATAACGCATTGTAACACAAAACCAGGGTGTAAAGAAAGGCGCAAGTTCGTGCTCGCAGCGCAACACCTTGACCAATTGGCAGATTGCTACAGCTGTGGATTCGATCGGTCTGCCGTTGCCATTGACATAGCTATTTGATATTTTTACTATTTTAGCAATTGTTGCAAGATTTTGGTCAGTTCGCCGGGGTGAAAATACGGAATGCGAATTTCTCCTTTTTGGTCAGTCTTGGCTTTGATTTCGACTTTGGTGCCGATTTTTCGTTGGATGTCCTCGATGGTGTTTTGCAAATTCGGATTCACCGTTTGGGTTTTAACGGTTTTGTTTTTCGGTTGGTCGAATTTCCACTGCTCGACTTGACGCACGCTTAAGCCTTTTTGCACAATCAAGTTGGCCAAAATATCTTGGTGGGTGGCGTTGGAAAAGCGCAATAAGGCGCGGGCGTGGCCCATGCTGATTTTCTTTTCGTCGACCATGCTTTGGATATTGGTCGGTAGTTGTAACAAGCGCAGCAAATTGGCCACCGTCGAGCGCTCTTTGCCGGTACGTTTGGCCACTTCTTCTTGCGACAGTGAAAATTCTTTTTGCAATTGTTTGAACGCTTTGGCGGTTTCAATGGCCGATAAGTCTTCGCGGATGATGTTTTCGATGATCGCGGCTTCGAGTTGTTCTTGGTCGGTCATCTTGACGATATGCACCGGTACGGTTGCCAAACCTGCAGCTTTGGCAGCGCGGAAGCGGCGCTCACCGGCGATGATTTCAAAATGATGGCCCACCCGACGGACCAAAATCGGTTGCAATACGCCTTTTTCCTGGACCGAAGCGGTAAGCTCGGCCAATGCTGCCGGATCAAAATTGCGGCGCGGTTGCCGAGGATTGACACGCAAATTGTCAATAGCAACCTTTTGCTCTAAGGTCGCAGAGGTAGCGTTTTCGGTTTTAGGCAGGACTTTGGGAATCAGGGTTGAGATGCCCCGGCCCAGGCGTGTGCTTTCTGTCATGGAGGTTTCCTTTGTAGTTTTGTTGGACTTTAAAATCAAATTCATCGGCGCACTGAATATAACTTTGCGCCCCTTTCGAACAAATATCATACAAAATGATCGGTTTGCCAAAGCTTGGCGCTTCGCTCAAGCGGACGTTTCGAGGAATTTTGGTGTCAAACAGCTGCTTGGCAAAATGGGTGGAGACCTCTTGCTCGACCTGCCATGACAGGCTGGTGCGTTTGTCGTACATGGTCAGCAAAATACCTTCGAGCACCAAACCTGGGT
>JAGRMV010000054.1 GCA_020441045.1 Deltaproteobacteria bacterium
GCCACTGTGCTGATAACACCATTTTTTTCTACCTGACTTTTGGGAAATAGCGGATTGATCGAAACATTTTCATTCAGATCAAAGTATTGACCTGAAAAGCATTCGACTGTTCGCTTAAATGACCCACCGATATCCACAAATATGACTGGGTAGCCTTGTGCAATAAAGGTTTGGCAGATATGAGAAATTAGGAAACTTTTACCGCTGCCACTCTTGCCACATACGATTGCATTATAGTTTTGGACATCTTTGGCTGAAAAGGGATCAAACTTGATGATACCATTGAATCGATTTCTCAGAAGAAGGGTTGGCTTTTCCGTACCTTTATAAGGTTCATATAAAGGAGAGAAATCAGCTACATTATCTGTTAAAAACTTAAATGGCTTCTCTAAATGCGCCCTACTTGCTGGTAAGGATGATATGAATGTCTTTTGTTGGTTGTACTCTTCTACAAATCCGTCGCAGCCATTTAGCAAACGAAAACTTCGCAAGATCATGTCCGATTGATAGGTTAAATTTTCATACGTATCAGCATAGTGGGTAAGGCATAGGCCCACTTCATAAATTCTTTGCTGTCCATCCGATACGGCCGATAAAAACTGTTCGTTTTCTGTCATCTTTTTTTCGACCGCGTAGTTGGTATTGTCAGATCCTAACAGTGAGGTATTGAGTAATGACTTATAGACATTGCGCATACCATCTTGAAATGACACCACAGCAGTCTGGTTTACTGCTGAGATTCTATAAGAAAAATTGAATTCAAAAGCCTTTTCGAAACCGGACAAAAGGTCAAAGAACATCGCTGGATAGGTTTCTTCTGGAAGATTTAAAAGATTAATACACTGACCATATCTTCCTTCAGCATAGAAATGATCCTTGTTAAACAAATAGCCATGAAAATTGAGCTTGGACCGTAGGGTTTCATCAAAAATCATAGAATTTTTCCCCTTGTAGTTAAATTCTTGAATATTTTCCCACCGCCCAGGATTCAAACATTCATAGAGAAAATTTGCGATCTCATTCTCTTCAAGGCTTTTCACGCCTCTGGATATATCTTGTAAATAAGCATTGATATTGTTACATATCTTGTCTAAATGCTTTTTATTGATATCGAATGTTTCAACAGACTTTTTTTTATCAAAAAATCTATGTACGTTGATGATCACATAAATATCCGAGCAAAATAAGTTGGACGATCGTAATGAATCGATTTTTGACAAAGAAAGTCGAGAAGCAAACCGACTATCCATACGCATTGTTTCCAAGTATTGATCATAAAGTTTTAGTCCTTTTTCATATCGATTTTTACTTCGGAAAAAAATTTGCAAGTCAATTCCCTTTTCCACCATTTGACAAAGGCCAGCTATTTTATCGTTCAATGCGAGAAGCTCCTCTTTTGTCATCGACGAAGGGTCTAGGCATTCAATTTTGAATATCTTTGATACAGATCCATCCATCAAAAACAGATGGTCATTTTCGATATCAAAATAATCAAAATACTTTGCCATACTGATTGTCTCAACCATGATTGCCACCAGCTGAAAAATATTTTTGATTTGAATGATATTTGATCAGGTTTTTTAGCCATCCGACGGGCTTTCTCTTTTTCATGATTTGGCAGTACAAAACATACAATACTGCCAAAAGCAGCCCTATCTTTGGCATCTCCAGAATGATCACAAAACCAAATACAAATGACAAAAGCACAGTAAAGTCCATCGGCTCAAAACCCATCATTTTGTTGGTCGTAAAGACATTTCTGTATACTTTGTGCATTATCCACCAAAGTAGCTAAAGATGAGAGATGCAATGCTTCCGGATGCCGCAATCAACATAATTCCAGTCAGAACCCCTCTGATATTTCTCATAAACTCGGCATCTCCCCAGATCGTCTTGGCGCCAAGAATGAGCAATGCTATACCCGCCAATATTTTTCCCACATCTTTGAGAAATTTTTCAAGCTCTCCCAGACCATCTGTAATGACATCTGCATGAGCATTGTCGTGAAACAGTACTATGACAAGCAAAGTAATTGCGATTTTAATGAAATACATAATTTCCTCCTATGTTTGTTTTTATGTTAAAAATTTTGGTGTCAGGGGTGAACTCAACAGGTGTGACATCCAACATGCCAATGTTGATACCGATATACTGGTCTTTGATCCCCAAGAGGTTGCCGATACAGTAGGCTTGGCCGTGCTTATGCAGGTTTTTGATCTTATTTGGGTGCAGCACAAAGCTTTCCACAAGACGGTTTGAGCTCTCTCCTGTTGAGAATTTTGTCCCAAGGAGCGTATTGGAATTTCTTTCTGTCCGTTCAACCTGTTGGTAGGTACCTAACTCGTTGGACAATTTCTCTACAAGGTCAGGGTTGTTTTGGCTCAAGGCTATTTTAATTCTGGTATTGTCCCAAACACCTTCCGCAAATTCTTCTGAAACTTTTTTTAAATCGGCAAGTGTCTGAGTAGCGATCGTCCAATAAATTTTGGCGCTTCTACTCGTGTTGATACAGTCAATAAAATTTTCATGAGCATATTTTGAAAACTCATCAGCCATAATTTCAAATGGTTTTAGATCCCTACCCTTGGCTTGGCGTAATCCCAATAAGTATTGGATTTCCTGGAGCAATAGCATCCCAACATCTTTAGACCGCTCTGGATATAGTGAAAAAGGCAAACGAATATAGACCAAACCTCCATTTTTGAGCTCTTGCGCCATATCCACGACAATATTGTTGTCACCTTCAGTGGGAATTCTATTGAGCTGAGGAATGGATCTATACTTTGATAACCAGGCTTCCAGACCCATCAGAGATTTAGAAAAATCTTTTCCCATGACCTTGCTTTTCCGACGAATAGAGTCAGCTAGGCCTTGATCTTTGCATTCGTTGAGCAGCTTGATGCGAAAGTCAGTATTTTCAAAAGCATTGTATAGCTCTACAAACGTGAACTGGCCTAACACATCATGTAAAAGTAAAAAGATAGGGACAAAGATGGATTTTTGAAAATTTTTGTAAAACTCTTCCGAACATTTAAAAATCGAATAAACCTTTTCGGCAACAATGATTGGATCCAGACCATCTGGCACTAGTAAAGGGTTGTAGATCCATGATTTGTCCTTTTCGACAAAATCAATAATTTTGACTTCATGGAGTCGATTGGCTTCCTTGGCCATCCCGCAAAAAATATCTCTTTCCTCCTTGTCACCTTTACCATCGATAAAAATGAGACCACGTTTGTCGTTTCTACACATTCCCTGGTAGATCATATTTTGTAGCAATTTTGATTTTCCACTTCCCGTTCTACCCAGCGCTAAAATATGCATGGACCTGGCCTCATCATCGATCCAAAATGGCCTATTTGTTTTATCCAGTCCTAAAAAAGTATTCTCACCGTCCATAAAACCATTGCTTTTAAAAGGTATGAACGGGAAGGTATGCTCTTCGATCTCAAAGTTCGAGCCCATAAAACGAGAGCGAATTTTTTCTATAAAAGATTCTATTTTTCTTATGGCTAAAATAAGAAATGCCAGGCAAGCAATAAGCCCAGAAATCAGCAAGAGCCAATTATCTATGGAGAAGAAGTAGAAACTTGTTTCACCAAATAGCAGCAGGTTTCTAGCTTTTTCATATTGGAGAATAGCCGTCCCCACTTTTCCTTGCCCACTTTTAATCAAAGGGCTGCTGAGAATGATTAGCAGCCCTTCAAACAACAGAAGCACCCCGAGGGGTAAAAAAGTGAGCCTTGCAAGAAATTTCATTAGTGACCAATCTCGACCACTGGTTTTGTTGGCATATCCGTTGATTTGAGAAATTTCACTTCAGATAAAGTGATTTCACTTGTTTTGACCTCAACACCTTTATCATTCGTATAATCTTGATTTTTCAGTCTTCCCTCTACATAAAGCAGACTTCCTTTATCGACATACTTTGTAACAATCTCCGCCAGTCCCTCCCAAGCTGTCACTTGGTGCCACTGGGTTACTTTTTCTTTTTGACCATTGGTTTCGTTGGTCGCAATGGAAAAATTGGCAACAACTTTTCCGTTACTGGTCTGTTTGGAAATCGGCTTGGACCCAGCAAAACCTATCAGTATTACTTTGCTTAGCATTTCTGCCCCTTTCATATATAGTTGATGTATCGATATACATATTTAATATGTATTATATACGTATTAAATAAACAGATTGCAAGAGAAAATCTTGTCTTTTTTGTATTTATCCAAATATAAAAATCTATTGATATTAGTTAGTTATAGCACCGCTTTATATATGTACGGTATTCCGTACACAACATAGTATGAAATCCCTGAAAACAGCTGAACCGTTCAACAGATTACGTAGAAAAATCCGGTCATTTGGCGATCTTATATTTGGTAGTGTTTTTATCTCCGGACTTTTGAAAGATCCCCTTTTTCACACCTTCTGCCAGATCTCTGCTTGCTACTACTGGTGAAATACTTCCAAAAAATTGAATATAGTCTTTCCTCGAAAACATACCACGGGTTGGATTTGCTTCTACGAAAGATTGCAAGCGTTGCTCTACAGTCACTCTTGATCCCTTGCCCATCTCATCGTCAACAAGTTCAAGCGCTTTCAAAATGGTAAAGAGAGAAAATTCTAAAAAAGGCGTTGCTTCCCCCTCTTTTTGACCGGCTTTAAGAGCCGCATAGTATTCCTGTTGATTTTGATGGACGATATTTTCCACTGGGACGGATCTAAAAATAGGATGAAGTGCTACAAGCATCAAGTGTTGCCAAAATCTACCTATCCTACCGTTGCCATCTTCAAAAGGATGAATTAATTCGTACTCAAAATGAAAAACGGCCGATTTTATCAATAAATGCGTATCCTGATCACCTTGAACCCACAGAAAAAGATCTTGCATGAGACGTCCTACTCGCGCAGGTGGTGGAGCTAAATGAACAATTTCGTTATCTTTTACAACCGCAACTTTCGCATTTCTGTATTCACCCGGTTTATCCAAAAGACCCTGCATCAATATTTTGTGCGCGAAAAGAAGGTCTTTTTCCTGGTCATACTTTAAGTGGCTCTTTTCTGCATACATCGTCAACGCATTTCGGATCTCCTTGATTTGCCGCTTAGGCGCAACAACTCGCTTATTTTCAATAAGGGCTGTAACCTCATTTTCGGAAAGCATATTGCCCTCAATCGCGCACGTACTATAAATCGTCCGAACCTGATTTATTTTTCGCAAATGGGGATCAACATCGACTATCTTTTGACCTTTGAACTCACCAATTTTGGTCATAATCTCGGCTGAGAGCCTATAAACATTTGGATTTATCGTAAAAGGTGGTTTCATACTACATTGATAGTATCATAAGATACTATCATAAGTCAATATATGAATATAATTAAAAACCCCACCCTATAGATATTCGATAAAGATCAAATTCATTTCTCGCAGGTTCCAAAAATAAGAAATTCCAACCTATTTCTACCCTAAGAAACACAAAGTATATATTGGTCAAACGACTTAGATCAAATTCTACTCCGACGCGGGGACTGACGCCAAAATTCCCTGTTTTTTCCCACTCATGCAAAAAATTGAAAGAAGCGTATGGTTTGAAAGTGGATGATCTCGCCAAATTGAGCCCCATACCATATTGATTCCTAAGTGCATGCCTACCAGCAAGTCCAAGCATCATATTAGCGTTTAGAAACAGCCTGTTTTGAAATTGCCTTCGATAAGAAAAAACCATAGTTGTATCACTAATATGCTTGTCAGGATTTATTAAATAGGGTTGTGAAACGCCTAAAGCAATTTGGTTCTTTACTTCAAATGCCTTTGAGCTAAATGAGACCAGACAAATGCATATCAATAAAATAAATTTATTCATCAAACATCAGTGGATTTGTATTATTGCCAACCGACCCTGCAATTAGCGGAACTATATCACCGAAATAGGCTGTCGTATTAAAGCCACTTTCTAGGTAATAAAACAAGGCATCTACCAATTCTGATCTTAAAAACTGATTGTTTAATGGAACTGCTCCATGATCTAGATCGGTATTATTTTTTAGTCCATCAAATATTCCATCAGATGCATCAACACAAAGGATGTCTATAAGTGTCATCGTATTTAAAATAGGGCTACTCAAGCTCGTTGATAAATCTGCATGAAGTCTTGCCATATAAGAAAATCCTGCTACCCACATATAGTACTCAAGCTTTTCCGGAAGGCTACTATTGGAATCGCTGTTTTCTGGGATGATTTCTCTAAAATCAAAACCCAAATGTTCACTAAATAGTTCATTGGCAAAACCTGGTTCATCGGAAAAGCAAGCAGCCAAAGTCGTATATGGTGTCATTGCATATCGTATCTCTTCTTCATGCTCTTCGTTATTGCCATCAACTAAAACATCCAAGGTTTGTTTACTGGAAAACGTTAGTAGCTCATTGTTGTAATAGTCCAAAATATCAGCATCTTTTATCGTAACCTTAAAATTTTCAACATCGATAGATACTTCCAATTTCAGATTCAAAGTATCACCTGTAACGGTGAAGGTATTTTCTTCTATTATTTGATCCGTATCCATATTGGTCACAACATAAATTCCTTTTAATGCATTCGGTACAATAATTTCATAGCTGTTAAATAATTCTTTCTCACTAGCGCAAGAGCATAGAAAGAAAGCCACGAAAAATAATCTATTTATGTTTAACCGCATATGTTTCATAGTCACCAAAATTTAACATGTTGTCCCCCCAGCAAACAAGATCACCATGTTTATGAACTGCACAAGCATGACCCTCATCAATTGATATATCAATAAAATCATTGTCAAGCGAAGTATAGTCCAAATTTATTTCGTGGGCCTTATTCTTATTCGTTGTAGATCCTAAACCTAAAACATTTTTATGATTCTGGCCCCAACAAAATATTTTACCATTGGCGTGAAGCCCACATTTTGAATAATTCGTACCCGTCACTATTTTTACAAAATCAGAAGATTGACTAGAATCTTTCATTACAAGGCTGGAGAAATTAACCTGGGCATTTGTATTACCAGATCCCACTTCCCCATAATAGTTTTGCCCAGCACACTTCGTTTCACCGTTATACCATCTACAGTTTGATACATGACCATTGAAAAGCTTTACATTAGTAAAAAAGCTTACTGGATAGGTTGTATTTTGTGTGTTTATTGCATTGAGATTTCCACATGGGGTTGTATTTGATGATCCATAAGCACATGACAAATAGTGTTTTTGTACGCTAACTAAGCCTGAATTATTGTAGGTATAGTCGTTCCATGTCCAAGATAAAAAAGTTCCCACTGAAGCATCTAAAACATAACCTGGAGAGGCTTTCAACCTTGGTTGCTGGAAAACTCCGTCTGTCGTGTTCGAGTTCGGATCAAAATTACCCCAAGAAAGAAGACCTGTAGCCTGCCACCAAACGGATCCACTAAAAAGTCTCTGATAATCCATGATTGCATGAAACCGGTCGTCATACCCTTCAATCTTTAGGATATCCACAACATTATAATTTGCAAACGCATTGGCACTCCCACTCATACCTTCAATTTCGGTAGGAGTCTTAATCTTGTTAAGCGCAGTATTACCGCTCCCGCTAAATCCAGCTTGATAGTCATCGTTTTTCCCCCAGCAAAGTGGAAGGCCTCCAGTAGTTCTCACTGCACAATAAGTTTCCGCTGCACTTGCGATATCCTTAAATGTATTTCCGCCTGCATTGATAAGCGTTGGGGCTGCTTTTGATGTTGTATTTCCAATGCCCAATTGCCCATAGGTGTTGTCTCCCCAACAATAGATTTTGTCACTGTCATCGATCACACAGATGGAGTTTTTTTCCCTAAAATAATGGTTGCTGACTTGAACCCTTTTAAATTTTTTCAAGTCATTCATGCTTGGGAATTTCATCACAGTGGGATAGTCACTATTTGGCTTAAACCCCAAACCTAGCTCACCAGTCGTGTTGACTCCTGAACAAAAAATTTCTTTATCAATGGAATAGTGACACGACTGACTGTTGTTTGCACTCACATCGAAGAAAAGCTCTTCATTGCCAATAAACTGAAAATCAATGTAGTTCGGCTTTTTGATGTCACCCAAGTCCTTTCGTCCGAGGTTGCCCTTGTGGTAATTCCCCCAACAAAGAGGAAGTCCATTGGCATGAAGAGCGCAAATATGGAAGGACCCAACCGACACCCGCAAAAAATCATTATCGATTCCAGCCAGTGACATATCCAAATGAGTCGGTGTCAGAACAGACGCATCGACACTGTTAACACCTAGAACATCACCGAGGTTATCTCCCCAACAAACGATAAAATTCAAAATGTGAAGTCCACACGACTTTTCTTCTCCCACACTGACACTAAAGAATCGGTTTAGAAATCCGTTGGTGGTGATCTCAGTTGGTGCGTTTCGGGATGTTGTATCTCCAACCCCAAGTTGTCCATAGGTGTTGTCACCCCAGCATAGTATTTTGCCGTCCTGGTTGACACCACAATTGTGGCTTTTCCCTGCTGATATAGACGCGAATTCAAAAAGACCGCTATCATCATTATGTACATATAATAGAGGAACATTTGAATTTCCAACGCTTCCGTTTGATAATTGGCCGTAGGTATTATCACCCCAACATAACAGAGCGCCACTATCATGAACTCCACATGCATGATCACTTCCAGCATCAATCGAAATAAACGAATGAGAAAGACCAGCTGAAGAAACATCAATCAAAGTTGGCGTTAGACGTGGATTGTTATCCCCCACTCCGAGTTGACCATCTGTATTATCACCCCAACAATATACCTTACCCAATTCATTCAACGCACAGGTAAAATCATCCCCGGCGGAAACTTGTAAAATATTTGATAAAATCAGCGTATCCTTTGAAGTAATATCGACATTGTTGCCTGTTCCCAATTGCCCGGATGAATTGTCCCCCCAGCAAAACAAATCCTTGCTATCAAAATCAATATAGCAGCCATGCTTCATGCCAAGAGTGATTGACTTGTTAAAATCTTTATCGAACTTGTTATCAAACTCTGTGGATGTATCACTCGAATCAACATCAGAATCTACATAGTCGTTTCTCTGCTGAGGTATATTGGCGCCAAACTCATCACAACCCACGACAAAAAATATTGCTAGCAAACCCAAAGAACATATTGAAAGCTTTTTCATGCGCACCTCATGCTTGACGCTTTGTAGCACGTCAGACTCTTATAAATCAACCCATCTTTACCCCCACTAGACAACCGTTATCACAAATGCCCCTAGCAAAAAAAGCACAAATTCCGACAAAAGAATCAAAAGAACAAATCATATGTTTTCCTCTCCTTCCTAGCAACATCATCCATTTATCCACATTTATAGTTTTTAAAAAAATATCCTCAAAATATACCGGCCTAAACGGGGACCACTTCAAATTGTAAAGTTGGAGTGGTCGCCGTTTATTTTTGGCCGGTTTTTCAAATTTTTCATTTGAATACAATAGTTTAGAGTTTTCAAAAATGAGCACCCGTGTACGAGCGTTGCTAGGGGTAATTTCACTGTTATTTTTTATATTTGTTTTCATGAGAAGAGGCTTTCTGGAAGGTTGTTTTCCTTTAACATTTGAATTCTCTTTTCAGAATCAACGTCCCCCTGCCTTTGGCTCCCATGATCATCATTAAATTGCGCCGCAACGAAGCTATTTTTTGACTCAGATTGACTGTGAATCGAATTGGTTAATTGCTTTGACGAAAATTCTTCAAAGCTTACCTCCAACGGTATCAATTGATCCTGATGAATATGGTATTTTTCGCGCAAACCCAAAAATGCTGTATGGAAACACTGCCTGATAAACGATTCTCTATTTTTTCGGCTCACACAGTAATGAAGATTGATATTTTTTGCATCGCTACTCAAAAACCAGACAATGTATTTTTCCAAATTTTTGATCAACGGATTTTTTGGTTTTGAGCTATTATCAAACTCGAAAAAAATTCGTTTCCCATTGGCAGAGTTTTTTAAAACTGCATCTGGCCTTATATTGCCAAGCTCCGTTTCATAAACATTTTCACCATCACCACTCCAGTAGATATCTTTGTTGATACCTTGGTCAAAAAACTCCATCATCACGTCATTCATTTTCAGCTGATGAAAGATCTGGGTTGATGCATGGTATCTATAGGGTCGCATGCCCAGGTAAGAAAACCCATTCCTACCCAAAGTCCAAATGCTGTAATTCACACTTACGGCGTATTTCATGTTGCTTCTTAGGTTTGTAATAAAGCCAGCTTTCTCAAGCCTAGTGAGGACTCTACGAGCTGCCTTTTCAGATCTCTCCTTGAAAAAGTACTTATGAATTTGAGCTAGTGTTAAGACTTTTGCTCGGGGCAATGCCCGTAGCAGTGCTACGTCCCTGTCTTGTAATATTATCCGAATCATGATTGTTTTATTACACACTTAGGTGTATAAAACAAGTATTAAATACGTATTTAATAAATATGTTATTTCTGCTTTGGAAATGATCTATTATTTTGAAAAATTTGAATAACACTTGGGTTTGAAGGATCTTTGGTGGGGCTCGGAACAGGCTGAGTCAATAGATATTTAAATACCTCTTTTAATTCCTGTTCATTGTGAATCCCTTTTAGGTTCTCATAGCCCCCCTCCTGGAGAGCACTCATAAACGATCTAAATAAAGTTGTCTTTTTTGGTGCCCAACCATTCTCCTGCAAGCTATGAATCATAAAGTCGATCCATCCCTCTTCCAATTCCCAGGGTATTTCGAATGTAACACGTTGTTTTTTTTTCATAGAGCTTCTTTGACTGGTTTCCTGCGGACATTACTTCTATTTTCGTCGATATAGAGTTCTTTGAATTTGTTCAGACGATACTCTGGTATCATGCGTCTGCCCGATACCACCACATCCTCTAACTTTCCACTATATATCCATTTGTACACAGTTTGCTCCGAAACTGAAAACATGGAAGAAACCTCCTTGCAGGTATAAAACCGATCTCCTCCTGAAAAGAAGCCTATCTGAGTTACATTGTCATCAAGATTCTCATCGGGTTTCACCTCTCTGATTGTAGGCTTAACTTCCGCAACCTTTTCAACAGCTATTGAAAATAGATCTTTATCCATTTGGTTCTATCCCCTCTTATCTATTCTTAATCATTTCGACCAATTCCTCGTAAGAATTGAGTCCGGTAAATTGTTTGTATAAATCTCCGTCATCATAAGCTTCAAAGTGAGCTCGAAGCCAATCTGTCATGGTGCATTTCCAACTTTGGCTTGATTCTTTTCGATTGTGATAAACCCAGTCTTCAAACGCCTCCATTCTTTTCGCTTCAATATTGGCTCTTGCAATCTTCATTGCCTCTGGTTTTACAAC
>JAGRMV010000055.1 GCA_020441045.1 Deltaproteobacteria bacterium
CATGTTGTTCAAATGTCACTGTAGGCTTGTCAGTTGCCTTGAATTTGTATACATTGACGGCAATTATGCACTTCGAATTATCAGAACATCATCAACAAATACAACAGCTTGCACGGGAATTTGCGCAAAGTGAATTACAGCCTATTGCCGCTGAAAACGATCGAACCCACACTTTTGCGACCGAGGCCATCAAAAAATTGGGTGAGCTCGGTTTTATGGGCATCGCCATTGACGAACAATATGGTGGTGCTGGCATGGATCCGCTATCTTATGTTCTGGTGATTGAAGAGGTGGCACGGGTATGCGCATCGACGGCGGTGGCGCTTTCGGTGAACAATTCTTTGGTGGCGGAAGTATTGAAAAATTTTGGTACCGAAGCACAAAAACAAAATTATTTGATACCCGTGGCCAGTGGAAAAAAACTAGGGGCGTATTGCCTAACTGAACCGATGAGTGGGTCGGATGCTGCAACGATGATGACAACGGCAGTACTCGATGGTGATCACTATGTGATCAATGGCGCCAAAAACTGGATTACCAACGGGCCGCACAGTGATGTTTTGATTGTGTTTGCCATGACCGATGCTTCCAAGGGTGCCAAGGGTGTCAACGCGTTCGTAATGGATACCACTACACCAGGTATTGAAATTGGTAAAGCCGAAAACAAAACCGGCATTCGTTCATCGAGTACGTGCACCATTAGTTTTACCAATGTGCGCGTATCAGTTGATCAGCGGTTGGGTGATGATTTATCGGGCTTTATCATTGCGATGAAAACACTAGACAATGGACGGATCGGGATTGCCTCACAAGCCGTCGGGATTGCGCAAGCTGCGCTTGACCAAGCGATAAAATATGGTTTTGAAAGAAAACAATTTGGTAAACCTATTTTAGAAAACCAGGGTTTGAAATGGACCATCAGTGAGATGTCTACGCGTGTAGAAGCGGCTCGTTTATTAACCTATCAAGCGGCTTACAAAAAGCTCTTGGGGGGTCGTTTTACGCGGTATTCTGCAGCAGCCAAGCTTTTTGCCAGTGAGACCGCCTCGTATGTTGCGGATAAAGCTTTACAAATTCACGGTGGCTACGGTTATACAAGGGATTATCCAGTTGAGCGTTTTGTCCGTGATGCGCGGGTCACAGAAATTTATGAAGGCACCAGCGAAATTCAGCGCCTGGTTGTAGCTGCGCAGACATTGAAAGATTTTGAATTTTAAAAGGTCAACATGAGCAAAGATTTACAAGAAAATTTAAAGCGCTGGGAAAAAGAAACCCTTTCACCGGCATTGGCAAAAAAATCCGAACGCAAGGAGGAATTTACAACCCTATCCGATCATCCAGTCAAACGTCTTTATACGCCACTGGATACGCAAGAAATAGATTATACCAAGGACTTAGGGAACCCTGGGCAATATCCGTTTACCCGGGGAGTACATTCTACCATGTACCGCGGGCGGCTTTGGACCATGCGACAGTTTGCCGGGTTTGGTACGGCCAAAGATTCAAATCAGCGCTATCATTATTTGCTCAAACAAGGTCAAACCGGTTTATCGGTGGCGTTTCATATGCCGACCATCATGGGCTATGATTCAGATCATGACCGCTCTCGTGGCGAAGTTGGAAAAGTTGGTGTGTCCATTGATACATTGGCCGATATGGAAACGTTATTTGACGGTATTCCACTGGATCAAGTCACCACATCGATGACCATCAATGCACCTGCCAGTATCTTATGGGCCATGTATTTGGTGGTCGCAGAAAAACAAGGCGTGTCCTGGGATAAAGTTGGGGGCACCACCCAAAACGATATTCTAAAAGAATACATCGCACAGAAGTCATGGATTTATCCACCACGTCCGAGTATGCGGTTGATTGTAGATATGATGGAATTTGCCAAAGACAACGTGCCACGTTGGAATACGATTTCGATTTCGGGCTATCATATCCGGGAAGCAGGATCCACCGCTGCGCAAGAGCTTGGCTTTACATTGGCTGATGGTATTGGCTATGTTCAGGCAGGCGTTGAGCGTGGTATGGATGTCGATACATTTGCCCCGCGACTATCATTCTTTTTTAATGCACATTCTGATTTCTTTGAAGAGATTGCCAAGTTTCGTGCGGCCAGACGTATTTGGGCGCGCACCATGAAAGAGCGCTTTGGTGCCAAAAATGAAAAAAGCATGATGTGTCGTTTCCACACCCAAACCGCGGGGTGTTCACTTACTGCGCAGCAACCTTATAACAATGTGATTCGAACCACACTGCAAGCGATGTCAGGTATCCTTGGCGGCACCCAAAGCTTGCATACCAACTCACTGGATGAAACCTTGTCATTGCCAACCGAAGAGGCGGTAACCTTGGCCCTGCGCACGCAGCAAATCATTGCCGAGGAGTCAGGTATTCCTGCCACGATTGATCCGTTTGCAGGAAGTTATTTTGTTGAGAAATTAACCAATGAAATCGAAGCCAAAGCGCTGGAGTACATTGATAACATCGACAAGATGGGTGGTGTCATTGAAGCCATTGAAAAAGGCTATCCACAACAAGAAATTGGCAACGCATCCTACAAATATCAACGACAAGTTGAAGAAGGTGAAAAAGTGGTGGTTGGTGTGAATAAATATGTCGATGCGACCAATCAAGAAGTCCCGATTTTGATGATCAGTGATGATGTTGAAAAAGTTCAAATTGAAAATGTTCAAAAAGTCAAAGCCAACCGTGATCAGGCCAAAGTGGATGCTTGTTTGCAAAATCTCAAACAAGCGGCGCAAGGTACAGACAATGTGATGCCGTTTATATTAGATGCTGTACGTGAGTATGCATCCTTGGGTGAGATTTGTGATGTCTTTCGGGATGTATTTGGTGTCTATCATGATCCGAAGTGGTTATAGGGAGAGTTATGCGTAAAAAACTAAGAATATTGGTGGCAAAACCTGGTTTAGATGGCCATGATCGGGGTGCAAAAGTTGTGGCTAGAGCGCTGCGTGATGCTGGATTTGAGGTGATTTATACAGGCTTGCATCAGACCCCTGAAATGATTGTCAATGCAGCCCTAGACGAAGATGTTGATGCAGTCAGTATGTCCGTTTTATCAGGCGCGCATATGTTTTTGTTTTCTGAAGTGATCAAGCTGTTAAAAGAAAAAGATGCAGCTGACATTGCCGTATTTGGTGGTGGCATCATCCCTGATGAAGATATTCCTAAATTGATGGAAGTCGGGGTAGCGAAAATTTTTACACCGGGATCTTCTTTGAAAGATATTACCGGGTGGGTTGATACCCACGTTCAGTCAACCAAACAGTAAAGGTATGTGCGATGGATTTTGGATTTGAAGAAAATCATTTGATGATCAAAGAGATGGTAGATGAGTTTGCCAAAAACGAAATCCTACCGGGTGCGATGCACCGTGATGAAGTCTCAGAGTTTCCTTTGGAAATTTGCCGACAGTTGGGTGAATTGGGTTTGATGGGGATTTTGGTGCCTGAAGAATACGGCGGCTCTGGTATGGATGTAACCAGTTTTGCCATCGCTGTCGAATCGATCGCGCGTTATGATGGTTCAACGGCGCTTTCAGTACAAGCGCATAATGGCCTATCATGTGGGCATATTCTTAAAGCAGGTAGTGAAGATCTAAAGAAAAAATACCTCCCTCAACTTGCAACAGCTGAAAAATTGGGTGCTTGGTGCTTAACCGAACCGGGTTCGGGTAGTGACGCTTCCAGCATGAAAACCACGGCTGAGAAAAAAGGTGATCGTTGGGTGATCAACGGTTCCAAAAATTTCATCACACATGGCACCTACGGCGATATTTTTATTATTATGGCCAATACCGATCCAGCCATGGGTAACAAAGGCATTACTGCTTTTGTTGCAGAAAAAGGTTGGGATGGTTTGCATATTGGTAAAAAAGAAGACAAGCTCGGAATGCGTGCCAGTGATACCACCTCGCTGACGTTTGAAAATCTAGAAGTGCCTGAAGAAAATATGTTGGGTGAACTTAATATGGGATTTGTCGATACGATGAAAATTCTTGATCGAGGAAGAGCTGTCATTGCTGCCTTGGCCCTTGGTTTGGGTCGAGGTGCATTGGAAGAGTCGGTATCTTATGCCAAAGAACGTAAAGCGTTTGGCAAAACCATTGCTGATTTTCAAGCCATCCAATGGATGATTGCCGATTCATTTACCGAACTCCAAGCTGCCAAAGTGCTTGTGCAAAAAGCATGTTGGTTACATGATCAAGATAAGTACGCCAAAAAAGAATCGTCCCAAGCCAAACTTTATGCCAGCGAGGCGGCACATCGTGCGTGCCATCGTGGCGTCCAAATTCACGGCGGCTATGGTTATGTTAATGAATACCCCGTAGAACGCTTTTGGCGTGATGTGAAATTATGCGAAATTGGCGAAGGCACTTCGGAAATTCAGCGGGAGTTGATTTTTAACGAAGTCTGCAAAACGTATTTATAAAACTATGCAGCAGTGCCCATGTTAAATGGAGCCATTGATTGATTCGCTTATCGGCAGGTGCTATCACATGACTTGTGTTGCTATATATCAATGATTTGAATCGATTTTTTCTTTTGCGATGGAATATCTGGCGGTAGATGTTCAAGTATAGATTGTTGGAGGGCATCGATAATCGACTCTTTTAAAAAACTGCGCGCGTGGACCAAGCTTACTTCACGAGTAGGTGTCGGTTTTCGAAAGGGTTTGAGTTGGTATTTGCGCTCAGTAGCCAATAAACCATGGGTGGCGAGCTCAGGTAATAAGGTATAGCCATGTCCTTTGCGTACGAGATTGATCAGTGTATCTAGACTGCCGCTGGCAAATCGAATGTTATGGGTGGTATTTGCGTTTTGTGAGACCGCGCAAATATCGATGACTTGATTGCGCAGGCAGTGACCTTCGTCAAGTAGCCAAATCGAGTCTTGATCCAATAAATTTTGCGTTACAATGGATTTTGGATAAAGGGGGTGATTCTTGGCGACAAAAGCATAGAACTGTTCATAAAATAATACGCGCTCAATAAGTTGATGATTATACAATGGGGTCACCAAAAGCCCGGCGTCAATTTTGTCATCATAGAGATGTGTAATGATTTGGTCGGTGGTGAGTTCAGTAATTTTTAAATGCACATCAGGATAGCTCTGGGCAAACGCATCAATGAACAGGGGAATCAAATAAGGTGATATAGTGGGAATAACCCCAAGGTGAAAGTAGCCTGCAGGCGTTTTTTTTTGGCGTCCGACATCTACCAATTTGCGCGCTTCTTGCTTGATGACTTCTAGACCTTGAGCTGTCGTGATGATTGGTTTTTGGGATCGATCGAAAATAATCAGATCCAACTCTTCTTCAATTTTTTGGATTTGATCAGACAGAGAAGGCTGGCTGACATGACACGCCCGCGCCGCACGGGTAAAGTTTTTGTGCTCGTCAACGGCAATAATATAGGTCAATTGGGTTAGGGTTGGCATATTATATAATTATATGTATATAATATGTAAAATTAGTCAAATCATAGTTTTAAACTATGACAATATTGGTAACAAGTATTGGCCGTAAAGTAAAAACTGGTGCAATATGAAACCATATTACAACCTCAAGTTATGTGAGCTTTTTGGCTCATACTGTAAGATTTTCGTACGTGTAGCTTGAGTTACAACAAAAAGGAGAGAAAAAGTGCAAACACTAATTAATACCAAAATTCAAGACTTTCGTGTGCAAGCTTATCACAACGATGCCTTCCGCGAAGTCACAGCAAAAGACTTAGATGGAAAATGGTCTGTTTTGTTTTTTTATCCCGCCGATTTTACGTTTGTCTGCCCAACCGAGCTAGGCGATATGGCGGATAAATATGAGACCTTCAAAGAAATGGGTGTAGAAGTGTACTCTGTAAGTACCGATACGCACTTTACCCATAAAGCATGGCATGATGCTTCTGATACCATCAAAAAAATCAAATACCCGATGCTTGCCGATCCAACCGGTCAGCTTACCCGTGCATTTGGTGTTCACATTGAAGAAGCGGGCTTAGCTTATCGCGGCACCTTTTTGATCAACCCAGAAGGGAAAATTAAATTGGCCGAAATCCAAGACAATGGCATTGGCAGAAATGCTGATGAGCTTTTGCGTAAAGTGCAAGCAGCACAATTTATTGCCAAAAATCCTAGCGAAGTCTGCCCAGCCAAATGGACCCCTGGCAGTCAGACGCTTAAACCAGGTCTGGACTTGGTCGGAAAAATCTAGTTTGGATTAGGAAGTAAAAGGCCCGCTGCCATGCGGGCCTTTTATACAAGGAGATAGCCAGATGTTAGACAGCAATATCATCACCCAACTCAAAGAAGTTTTTTCTACACTTGATCGTACCATTGAGCTTGTCTACGCGCAGTCTGCCCATAGTAAACAACAAGAGCTTGAAGCGATGCTCACAGATGTTGCTTCTGTATCAAGTCATATTTCCCTTCGACAAGGTCAAACCCAAAGTGCATATCCACGATTTGAAATTTTCGTAAATGGAAAGCCCAATGGTATTTCTTTTAGCGGTATCCCTGGAGGACATGAATTTAGTACGCTAATCCTTGCTATCTTGCATAGCAGTGGACAGGGTAAATTACCGGACCCTGCCATGGTCGACCGAATCAAAAACATCCAGGGACCGATCCATCTTAAAACCTATGTTTCTCTTTCTTGTGAAAATTGCCCTGATGTAGCACAAGCATTCAACATGATGGCGACGTTTCATCCTGATATGAGCCATGAGGTCATCGATGGTGAATTTGTTCCAGAAGACATAGCAACGCTTAAAATTCAGGGAGTCCCCAGTGTTATCGATAAAGACACCTTGGTGCATTCGGGTAAATCAAACTTGCTGGAACTTATAGAAAAACTTGAGCAGCATTTTGGTCGCGTCTCTACTGCAACTGCAGACAAAAACCTGGGCACTTTTGATGTTACCATCATTGGCGGTGGCCCTGCAGGTGTTGCTGCAGCCATCTATACAGCACGTAAAGGTTTGCGTACAAGTTTGATTACAGAGCGGGTTGGAGGCCAGGTACTCGATACCAAAGGAATCGAGAATTTTATTTCAGTTCCCTATACCGAAGGACCTGATTTATCCAATGCCCTGCGCACACATCTTCAAAAAAATGAAGTCACCTTGTTTGAGCATCGTAGGATCAACCAGATTGAATATGGCGATGTAAAGCAGTTGCATACCAGCATGCAAGAAGTCTTGCAGACCAAGGCACTGATCATTGCCACTGGTGCCAAATGGCGCGAGCTCAACGTAGCAGGTGAGAAACAGTACCTAGGTCGTGGGGTTGCATTTTGTCCGCATTGTGACGGTCCATATTATAAAGGCAAAGATGTAGCTGTGGTTGGTGGTGGAAATTCTGGCGTAGAGGCTGCGATTGACCTGGCAGGTATCGTGAAAAGCGTTACCTTGCTTGAATTTGCGCCAGCGCTGAAAGCTGATCAAGTGTTAGTAGATAGATTGATGTCACTTCCGAATGTCAAAGTGATCACCAATGTTAGTACCCAAAAAATCGATGGTGATGGTGAAAAAGTTACGAGTATCGAAATTCAGCACCGTGACAATGAACAAAATGAGACCATCCTGCTCGATGGTGTGTTTGTTCAAATTGGACTGATTCCCAATAGTCAATTTCTTGGCGATGCGATTGAAAAAACGAACTGGGGTGAGATCAAAGTCACCGATAAGTGCCGCACCAATATCAAACATGTATACGCTGCTGGCGATGTAACCACTGTCCCTTATAAGCAAATCGTGATCGCCACCGGCGAAGGTGCCAAAGCTGGACTGACCGCATTTGAAGATTTGATGATCACCTCATGATGATTGCTCGCGCTAGGCTCTTTACGTTTCTTTGTCAGAGCCATCGTCGTTGTCACCTGTTTTGATCTTTGGTGCTCCCCAGCATATTGATGCGATGTGAAAAAAGGAAATGCCCGAATTTTCTTCACTTTTTTCGATTTTGACTCCACAATAAGCGCTAGATATGAGTAGTTCAATTGTATGGCACCCCACTCCAGAAATGCTGCGCCAAAGCGAAATGGCCAAATACATCTCATGGCTCAAAGAGCAGTACAATCTCTCTTTTTCGGATTATCAAGGATTGCATCAATGGAGCGTAACGCATATTGAGGATTTCTGGGAAAGCATCTGGAGATATAAGGACGTCGAGCATGAGTCGATGTACCGAAAAGTACTTGAATCTCGTGTGATGCCAGGTGCACAATGGTTTGAAGGTGCGCGCCTTAATTTTGCCAAGAATATCATCCAACCTTGGATGATGGGCAATCCTAAACGAGTTGCGATAGTTGCCTTGGATGAGGAAAGAAATAGAAAAGAAATTTCCGCTGAGGCCTTTGTCCATCAAGTGACCGTTTTTCAGGCTTTTTTGCGTAAATATGATGTACGTGCCGGTGATAAAGTAGCTGGCATTGTTTGTAATGATGAAAAAAGCATCATTGCAAGTCTAGCGACCAGCAGTCTTGGTGGAGTGTGGGCGAGCTGCGCCCCTGAGTTTGGCTGGCAATCCCTGGTCGATCGCCTGAGTCAGGTCCAGCCAAAGGTATTGTTTGCTGTCAATGGGTATTCCTATAATGGCAAAGAGTATGACATCTCGGCAAAAGTAGAAAAAGTCATCAAAGAAATTCCAAGTATTGAAGCCATCGTCTGGATTCCAAAAATCACCAAGCCATCCAAACGCCCCAAAGCCAACCTGACCTTGTGGCGCGAAATTGCGTCCAAAAAACCAACGACCGATCTTACTTTTGTGCCGCTACCGTTTCATCACCCTCTGTATATTTTGTTTTCTTCAGGTACGACAGGTAAACCCAAAAGCATTGTGCACAGTGCAGGTGGCGTACTATTACAGCATTTTAAAGAACTCGCTTTGCATTGTAACCTGACCGAAAACAGCGTGCTATCTTACTATACGACTTGTGGCTGGATGATGTGGAATTGGATGGTGTCCGGTTTGATGACCGGTGCGCGTTTGGTTGTTTATAATGGATCGCCTTCCTATCCTTCCATTGAGAGATTATGGCGCTTGATAGAAAATGAATCGGTGACCCATTTTGGTACTTCAGCAAAATTTATTGCAACGTGCCGCACAGAAAGCTTTTCACCAAAGCGAATTGTGTCTACTGCCAGTCTACAAAATATATTTTCAACCGGCTCACCGCTTGTGGCTGAAGATTATGATTGGGTCTTTTCAAATGTAAAAAAAGATGTGCAGCTAACTTCTATTTCAGGAGGAACCGATATCATTTCATGTTTTGTTTTGGGCAATCCCATTTCTCCGATCTATCGGGGAGAAATCCAGTGCAAAGGTTTGGGTATGGATGTTGTTGCCTTCAATGAACAGGGGCAAGAAGTTGTCGGACAGAAAGGGGAGCTTGTTTGTAAGACCGTAGTCCCTTGTATGCCGGTACACTTTTTGGACGATCTTGATGGCCAAAAATATCACAATGCCTATTTTGCCAAGTATGAAGGTATATGGTGCCATGGGGATTATGTGATGTTCAATGAACGCGGCGGCAGTGTTATCTTTGGGCGCTCTGACACAACCCTTAATCCAGGTGGTGTTCGTATTGGCACCTCAGAAATCTATCGCCAACTTGATCAGATTCAAGAGGTGCAAGACAGTATTGTCGCCAGTGTGCAGCATAAAAGTGATGAAAAAATTGTTTTGCTGGTGATGCTGCAACCGGGTATCAGTCTCACCCATCAGTTGAAAGCCAAAATCAAAGAACAAATCAAAATCGGCGCGTCACCACGGCATGTGCCTGAATACATCTTTTCGATATCACAGATTCCTTATACGTTAAGTGGCAAAAAAGTAGAAAAAGCCGTGAAACAAATGCTACACGGTCAAGAGATCACCAACCTAGATGCCATCTCTAACCCTGATAGCCTTGAGGAAATCAAAAAGCTCAAGGATGAAATCTATTAGTAATCAATAATAATGCGCTGCAAAGAAGAAAACAATACATAAACAGAAACACGTTTACTTCGAATCAGTAAATATGTGATGCACTACAGTGCGAGCCGGGAGAAATACGGGTAATGGGGACAGAAAAATGGATCAATGCGTAAAGTAGACTGTTGGTACTTTATATGCGTTGCATCGCATTGTTTTTTGTGGTACGGTTGGGCATGAAATTTTTACTCGCCATTGCTGTAGGGGTGCAATGTCTGTTTGGTTTTGCCACGACAGTTTTTGCCGGCCCCAAACCAAAAATCTGTGGTTTTCTTACTTTTGAAACCATCACCATTGAATATACGTCGATGTCAGGCAAAGATGGACGAACGCGTACAACCAAAGGGTTTGTTATTCATAGTGGTGATGAGGTTTATGTCCTGCTTCATGCAAAGTATAGTGTTAGCATAGGAAAAGAAAAACAAGAGTTTATGACGCAAGAAGACTATAATAAACTGATGGAAGATGCGATGCAAAGTCAAAATGCCGTTTGTGTGCAAGATTTTGAATTGCAAAGTAGTAGCAAAGGGTATCAAAATAATGTGTATCTGGGTATTCCCCCCCAAGTGTATACGCAAGATGCAGCGCAATTGCACACGCCAAAAGGAGTCATCCTAGGTGGCAGTATTGTTATTTATCCTTAAATGGCTACCACATGTAATCATTGTTCCGACGAAAAGCGACGGACGGTGATCCGTTATGAACAGGATGCAGAAAGTGTAAGCAGATGATCTAATCTGGTATTTAGATCTCGAATTTGCCGTGCATTTAACAAAGGATAGAACCAGTTCTGACGACCTTGGCGTGTTCGATCTTTTTTGACATTCGTTAGAAGCGTTTTCTCACGACAAACGCTTTCCTGCAAAAGCTGCTGAAAAGGGGAAGTTTTTCTGTACACCGGATCGTCTTCAAACTTTTCGATGATCTGATTCCAAATCAATTGTCCTGCCATCGAAAATCGATCGCGGATGTTGTGTGCTTGCAGGATACCTGGAAATAAATCACGCATAAGAATGCGGTGGGTGTAGAGCCAAGAAGAGGAAAAAGGAAGGGTTTGTTCGCGTTCGAAGCGAAGGGTGTCATGGACGTTCTGAGGTTTTCGTATGGAGATAAATGAGCGTTCGAAATCAATTAACCAGACATTTCCATTCTGGTCTTTGAGAATATTGGCCTGTATGGTTCGATCTTCCGATTTGGTCAGAAGATCAAAGACAAAAATATCGGAGGCATAGTAATCACGTAAAATTTGCTCAACAGTGGCATTGTTTTGAGGCAGAGGGCCAAAACCGATCGATGCGTTTTCTATTTTTTTTTGCACAAGA
>JAGRMV010000056.1 GCA_020441045.1 Deltaproteobacteria bacterium
CCATTTGGTCTCGGGATTATTCTAGGTGAACCGACCGGACTTTCAGGCAATATCATGCTTGATCAACGCAGTTCTGTTGATATGGCGTTGGCCTATGATTTAACCGGAGATCAAAACTTGCATATGCATGCTGATTATTTGATCAGAAACCCCAAAAGTATTGCCGTTGAGTCATTGCGCTTGGGATGGTATGGTGGATTGGGCGCGCAGTTTCGAACCCATGAAGACAATGGTGGTAATGATGACTTTCGAATCGGACCCCGCGCAGTGATTGGTCTGAATCATGAGTTTACTCAGGCGCCGATCGAAGTCTTTACCGAATTTGCTTTGATCATGCATGTTATTCCAGCAACAGATTTAGATGTCAATTTTGGTATAGGTGGGCGATTTTATTTTTAAATCTCTAAAATTCTGACTTGAGTTCAAATCAATTTAGGTTGGTTGAATCGATTGTTTCTAAACAACGATTGATTGTAACGGCATGGGCTTGTGAAAAATGTAAGGTATTTCTATAAACCTGTTTAAAGATCGACAGTGGCCATCTGCCATACCATACCAAAGGTATTTCTTCGGTTGCAAGTTGCTTTTCATTTATGGAGAGATTGTATTTTTTTTTGTTTAGTTTTTTGAATGGTTTTTCTCTCCAATAGGGGGCTGATTTCTCATCGACGGGCACGTAGATATTTGCAATCAAAACTTGAGGTAACCCTTTTACATTGTAATCCAAAACGTAACCCCCAATACCAACACCGTCTATTCCACGATGCGCAATGGTGAATTTTAAAAAAGATTTTGTCTGTTGACCTGAAGTGGCATGTTCTATGGGCTCACAGCTTATATGGGTTGTTGCGTAAAAGTTTTGGATGTACCAAGCTTGGATACCGGCATGCATATACTCAAAATTAAAATCAAACATCTGCCTGATTTCATCATCGGTATCTGCGCTTGGGTGATACATGCGCAAGGAAGAATCTGGAATAAACTGCGCATAAACTGCAGGTATAAAAAAAAGTACAAGTATAAATTGCAACACAACCCAGTGGTATTTTTTCATATGTCCCCCATTGAAAAAAAAAGACCATAGCAATACGCCAGGCCCTATGTCAAATCAAATATAAGTGGCTGTTTGCTGTGTGCATATGGCAATGCACACAGTAAAGCATACGTTTAGATTAGAGCTATTGCGATATTAAGAAAGTGCAGAAACTTTTTTCGACAAACGTGCAATTTTGCGAGAAGCGGTTTTCTTGTGATAAACGCCTTTACTTGAAGCTTTATCGATTTCGCGGATGGCTGAAATAAGAAGGCTGTCAGCCTGCTTTTTGTCACCGCTCTCAACGGCTTCTAGAAGAGATTTATTGGCGCTACGCACGCGAGATTTCCACCAACGGTTAAAGGTTTGTTTTTGCTCGCTTTGGCGATGACGTTTGATTGCTGAGATATGATTTGCCATAAGAATGGCGTTTATAGTGATTTGCTCGGGCTTTGTCAAGAAAGACTTTGCATTTTTTGTCATTTTTTTATATGACTACCGGCAATGCCTTTACGGTTTTAAGCTGTTTGGGCAAGAAAGGAAATAGTACAATATTATGGATAACCAAGTAACTGATAACCAAACAACCAACGAGGAAAGCTTTGAAGCGCTGTTTCTCGCGTCGGTTTCCGACGAAAAACAATACAAAGTCGGTGAGATTTTCACCGGTACCGTCATCAAAGTAGGTAAAGACTACGCGACGGTTGATATAGGATACAAATCGGAAGGTTTGATTCCGTTGTCTGAATTCAAAGACGCTGATGGCAAAGCCAACGTCGCCGAGGGCGATTCTTTCGACGTGTTTTTAGAAAGCATTGAAAATGAAGATGGATTGATTATTCTATCCAAAGAAAAAGCCGATAAACTCAAAATTTGGGATGAAATTGCGGAAGCCTGTGAAAATCAGGAAGTCATCGAAGGCCGTGTCATTGACCGTGTCAAAGGTGGCTTGTCTGTAGATATTGGTGTGAAAGCCTTTTTGCCAGGTTCACAAGTCGATCTTGTACCACTGCGCAATTTGGATGCATTTGTCGGTAACACCTACCAATTCAAAATCATCAAATTTAACAAACTACGTGGCAACATTGTGCTTTCGCGTCGTGCGATTCTTGAAGCTGAGCGTTCTGAGCTACGTGAAAAAACCCTTGAAGTGCTCGAAGAAGGCTGTATTGCAGAAGGTATTGTCAAAAACATCACCGACTATGGTGCGTTCATTGATCTTGGCGGTATTGACGGCTTGCTTCATATCACCGATATTTCATGGAAACGTATCAACAACCCAAGCGAAGTATTGAACTTGTCCGATAAAGTACAAGTCAAAGTACTTAAATACGACAAAGACAAGCAGCGCGTGTCCTTGGGCATGAAACAAATCACCGAAGATCCATGGAAAGATGCCGATCTTCGTTATCCAAAAAATGCCAAAGTTGAAGGACATGTGGTTAACTTGACGGACTATGGTGCCTTCATTGAAATCGAAGATGGCGTTGAGGGTTTGATCCATGTCTCAGAAATGTCATGGACCAAACGTGTGAAACACCCATCGGCGATTTTAAACCTTGGTGACAAGGTTGAGTCGGTTGTTTTGGAAATGGACAAAGAAAACCGCAGAATGTCACTTGGTTTGAAACAAACCCAACCCAACCCTTGGGATATCTTGGTGGAGAAATATCCAGAAGGTACCAAAGTCAAAGGTGTTGTTCGCAATGTGACAGATTTCGGTCTGTTCATTGAAGTCGAAAAAGACATTGACGGCTTGGTGCATATTTCTGATCTTTCATGGTCTTCTAAACCAAAGAACCCACACAATGAGTTCAAAAAAGGTGACGAAGTCGATGCCATCGTGCTCAATGTCGATCCAAGTGCAGAGAAATTCTCTCTTGGTATCAAGCAATTGACCACCGATCCGTGGAAAGAAATTGCTTCGAACTACAAAATCGGCGCCAAGGTTGAAGGCGAGATTGTCAAAATCACTGAATTTGGCATTTTCTTGAAAGTGGCTGAAGACGTTGAAGGTTTGATCCATAACTCTGAAGTAGATGTCGACAAGGTTGAAGACAAATACAAAGAAGGTGATCACATCGAAGCGACACTTTTGACCATCGATGCCAACGATCGTAAGCTTTCTTTGTCACTCAAAGAAATGACCAACGAACAAAGAGAACAACTGGCCAAAAAACAAGCTGCACAAGCATCTCCAACGTTAGGAGATCTTATGGGCAAGTTCAAAGGCACAGAAGAATCTCAATAGTTTGTATCGATAAAGATACCAACGATCTTACAAAGGGCCCAGCAAATGCTGGGCCCTTTTTTATAGAAATGGTTGGTTTAAGGAAAAACAATTTTAATAGGTAAGATACGCATATAGGATCTAATCAGAATTTATTCGTCGTCATTTCTTTTTCACCGAACTCATCAAAACCACCTGGCAATGCATGATTGCATACCCATGGATTTCCATTTTTGTTACAGCCTCTGGTGTGCGTTTTTGAGGATGTACTCAAAATACTTAAGTATGTTTTCTTGAAAAGATCTTTGCCAGTCCAATAAGTAGTGCATAGACGCCACCTATATAAAGCATCTGGTGAACGTTCTGGGTTAGTTCATAATATAAAATGGCCAGGCATGATAAACCCAGCATGATCATAGCGCTCAGTGCAATCCAGGGATGCGTACCTGTTTTGGTATGCAATTTGTAATTGATCATCGCCATCAAAAAAGACACGACAATAAATGTGATGCTGCCAAACTCAATGATGGTTTCAAGCTCACCTGTTAAAACAAAGATAAAAGCCAAAAGGCCCATGCAGAAAATGGCATTTTGTGGGATGTGATGGTGATTTTGTTTTGATAAAAATCTGGGGAAGACGCCATCAGCAGCAATAACTGAGATAAGTCTTGATGCGCCAAACAAGGTGCCGTTGATGGCACTTGACGTGGCTAGTAGTGCTCCAGCCATCACAGCAATATAACCGGCGATCCCCATAAACTTTGTTGCGCCTGCCGCCAGAGCATATTCTTGGTCGCGTATCAAAACATCTTTGGGAATGACCATCAATGCGCCAACAGCCAGTATCACATATACCAAAGTGGCGCAGATAATGGCCCAATGGATGGCAAACACAATGCTACGGTCTGGATCATCGACTTCATGGTAGGCATGAATGGCCAGTTGAAACCCCTCGTACGCAACAAAGGTAATGGCTGCAACAATAAAAACATGGTGCAGTGGATGCGATTCGTGCAAAAAAGTCTCTATAAATTGTACATCTCCATAACTGATAAAGTATCCAGAAATAAAAAGCAGGAGGATGATTTTGATATATACCATCGCGTCTTCGATTTTACCCATGCCTTTTACGCTATAACTATTGATCAAAACAAAAATAAAAAGGATACAAAAGCTGATCGTTTTTTGCATAGCAGCTGCATGCCCAGTTGGAATCAAGGTTGTAAAATAGGTGGCAAATGTATACGCATACAGCGCCAATGTACTGACATAACCAAAGGTGATCAACCAGCCGATGGAAAATATTGCAAATCTATTTTGGGGGTAAGTTCTTTTAAAGAAAGAATACGTCGCACCCTCATCTTTGTAATAAACGGTAAGTTTGGCATAAGAAAAAGCTGCTAGATAAGCCAAACCGCCACCTAAAAAAATGGCAATCGGTGTTGCATATCCAATGATGCCAACGGAGATGCCAAGAATAGAAAATATACCACCACCGACCATGCCACCCAATGCGATGGCGATAAGCTCGATCTTGCCAAGTGGTTTGCTGGGGTTTTTTCTACAAGTTGCGCGCATACAAAATATGCGCAGGATTATGCCTCGCATCGATGGAATGCACAATACAAAATTGTCAGCGTGCGAGTACGAAAACAAATTTGACATACAGTCATGTCCGATCTACACCTGAAACTGGAGGAAAAAACCATGCTTGAAAAATTATCTTTTTCCAATGATCACGTGATTGCGTTTGAAGCCAAAGGAGAAGTCAGTCAAGAGGACTACCAAAAGCACATCGTGCCGACGATGCAAGAAGCCAAACAATCCAATACCAAAATCAATTTTTTGTTTTATCTAGGACCAGATTTTGAAGGCTTTACCGCAGGCGCGGCTTGGGAAGATATCAAACTCGGCATGCAACATTTTTATGCGTTTGACAAAATTGCGGTGGTCAGTGATAAAAATTACATTCGGACGATGACGGGTATGTTTGCACCACTGATGCCGTGCACGGTAGAAACATTTCGCAATGATCATTTTGATCAAGCCAAGGCCTGGATCACATCCGACCAAACTGCACTCACCCATGAGCTCGATCAGGTAAGTGGTATCCTTACCATAGATATTACTGCGCCATTGTCAGCAGGCACCTTTTCAAGTATCACCAGAGTGGTCGATCCGTGGATTGAACAGCATGGGCAGCTGCAGGCGATTATTATTCATACGATAACGTTTCCAGGCTGGGAAAATCTGGGGAGCGTTTTTTCACATATCGAGTTTGTCAAAAACCACCATCAACATGTTGCAAAAGTTGCGTTGGTTGCCGATGGTACAATGCTTGAACTGATGCCAACACTGGGCAAGCATTTTGTCAAAGCGCAAGTCAAACATTTTGCCTATGATGACTTGGCTAGCGCAAAACAATGGGCAGCGCAGTAGGTAAGCTCTGAGAGTAAAGCGCGTTTACACAGTACAGTGAGTACATCTACTTTTGATTACCCGCAGATCATCTGTGCCATTTGCTGATAGACAGGAATGCCAATGGTAACATTGTATGTAAAGGTCAGTCCAAGTGATGTCGCTAACGGCAGGGTCGGACTTGCTTTTGGAAACGCAAGCTGCTGAATGGCTGGAAGCGCAATATAAGAAGCCGAAGCGCATAGCACCGCAAACAGTACAATCGAACCCTGTTCAACTTGATGTCCTGTAACGCGCATATAAAAAAATGTCATGATCACTCCGATCAATGCAAAAACATTGGGCCCTAAAAGTCCAAAAACATAAAAACAAGATCCGACATTTTTTAGATCCTTCAGGTGTTGACTGGCCATCATCCCAACCGATAACAAAAACAGCGAAAGCAAAGGTTGGAACAATTTTACAAAAAGCAAATAATCACCTTTTTCTGGGTTCGAGCCTTGCATGCCAGCGACAATACCAATCAAGATCCCACCGAACAGTAGGTACAAACCTGGATTGAGCAAGATTTCAAGAAGCACTTTTTTGCTCAAGATATGTTCGGTATGCTTTGTTTCGACCAAGTCATCTCGATAGCCTTTTTCTCCGGGCACATTGCCCAAGGTATCCATTTTTTGATTGCGCAACCGTGAGACCAAAAACAGCGCCACAAAACAGCCCGGAATTTCCATCGCAGCCAACATGACCGGCATGTAAGAATTATAGGCGATACCGGAGGAGTTAAGCATGCCTACCGCGGTGACAAAGGTACCGGCAGAAACCGACCCATAATACCCGGCAATGGCGGCGCAATCGATTTTGCGTAAACAAGCCCATTTTTTTAAAAAACCATACGCCAAAATTCCAATCAATCCGTTGGTCAAAACGCCCAATGTAATATAGCCAACTGCATTGAGCAGTTCTGAGGAACGAAGTTGTGCAAGCTCAATGCCACCATGCCACCCAATAGCGAGCAAGAGATATGTGGTGAGTGCTTTGTACAGCGCATCAGGAAATTGATACGGCACTTTGAGCAGAGGAATGCCAAAGCCCAATAGAAAAAACAAAATAAGCGGCTTAAATAAATTGGCTTGAAAGTTGTGAATAAAGTCAGCCAGCATGATGCACAGACGAATATAGCAGTGAAGAAAAAGCGTCAAGCCTTATAACAATTTGATTCTGACGGGATCTGATGCGATAGTGTCGTTGACGGCTTTAAAAACAAAAAAACCTCGCAAAATATTTTTGCGTGCATGCATATAAAGTGGCAGATCAGTTAAAAAGCGCAAATTTCTATAACTTTTCAGCATCTTGTTGTACAAATAACGACATGAGACAGACGCGTTCATGGGCAACCCCCATTATTCTTTTTATGATTGCAATCGAGCTTTTTGTCATTATGACCATCATGATTGGCGAGACCGAAGACAGAGGTAATATTGCTGTGGTCAAGGTTGAGGGCGAAATCAAAGAATCCGATAAAATCGTCAGCGCGATCAAACGATACCGTAAGGATGAAAAAATCAAAGCCATTGTCATGCGCGTTGAAAGTCCTGGTGGCGCTGTTGGATCGTCGCAAGAAATTTACGACGAAATTCTTAAAACCCGTGAGCAAAAACCCGTGATCGCATCGTTTGGCAATATTGCTGCCTCTGGCGGTTATTATATCGGTGTGGCCTGTGACAAAATTGTTTCTACACCTGGTACGATTACTGGATCGATTGGGGTAATCACACAGTTTTTCCGTATTGACCAAGTCCTTAAAAAAATTGATTTGAAATGGGAAGTCATCAAATCCGGGCAAAACAAAGACATTGGATCTGCTCTAAAAGAGCTTGAGCCGGGTCAAAAAGATATTTTGCAAGGCATGGTCGATGATATCTATGATCAGTTTGTGGCATCGGTTGCTACTGGCCGCAAGATGGACATTGAAAAAGTCAAACAGCTTGCCGATGGTCGGATCTATTCTGGAAGACAAGCCAAAGAATTAGGCTTGGTCGATGAGCTCGGCGGTTTACAAAAAGCCATCGCTTTGGCTGCAACCCAAGCCAATATCAAAGAAGATGATATTGAAGCGTTTATCTATCCACGCGAGAAAAAAACGTTGATTGAATCGGTGACGGGGAAAACCCAGTTGTTGCCATCCTTGCCAGATACATTATCGATTCTTTATCGTATGCAATGAGTGGACTCAAACATCTTTTTACCCCTTGGCGAATGAAGTTCATCAAAGAGGGCAAGCAAACATCAGGCTGCGTTCTGTGTCATTTGGTGACACAACAAGATGGTCCTGAAAACTTGGTGCTTTATCGTAGTACCCACACCTATGTGGTGATGAACAAATTTCCCTACAATACCGGTCATATTATGGTGGTGCCATTTGTCCATGGCAGTGATGTGACAAGTCTGTCGCCTGAGGTCATGCAAGAGATGATGCTGCATGCCCAGAAAATGATGCAGGTCTTGACCCAAACCCATCAGCCCGAGGGGTTTAACATGGGGGTTAACGTCGGTCGTGCCGGCGGCGCCGGTATACCTGATCACTTGCATTTTCACGTGGTACCACGCTGGACTGGTGATACCAATTTCATGCCGCTTTTTTCCCAGACGCGCGTTCTGCCTGAAACCGTAGAACAAACCTACCAGCGAATCAAACAAGCGCTGTCTAGTTAAGGGATAAGGCTATTGACGTATTGCATTGTTGGTGGTATCACGGGCCCGTCTTAATCCAGGAAGCCAGAGGGGGAAATATGTCAAGATCATCTGTGATGCAAATCAAACAAATATGTTATTTTTGGGTGCTGATCCTTTCTTTTTCTACCGCTATCTATGCCCAAGATCATTCACGATCAGCTTACTATAATGATTTTGAACAAAGACCGGTGATGCTCGTCGGAGTCAATCATACGGATAAAGAAATCATGCGCGCAACTTCCAGAGAATTTTTTGCTTCAGTGGTCATGCCGGAATTAGGAAAGGATGCTTATCCAAAAGATAAAACAATTGTCATCATGGAAGGCATCACTGACCAGCATGGCCTGTACGATATGACAGATTTTTTACAACAGAGTGCGAAAGTAGGCACACAAAATTTTCCCAAAGGGATTGCGCAATATGTAGAATCTATCATTTTGGCTGATTATCGGTCACGAAAAGTACTACGCTTTGAAGAGATGTTTGATCAAGCTATGCTCAAGTGTATTGATGGCACAATCGACCCAGACGTCGATCAAGAAATTGAAATCGCTGAGTTGTTTAAACCGGGCACATATCGTTTGAGTGATAGGTGTGAAAATCCAGCTGCGCTGCAGGCCAAGGCCAAAGTATTTGCGCATGATAATCAGAAACTAGAGGTGTTTTACACCCAGCTTGCCAAAGCCTATGCAGATCAAGGGTATCGCGTGATTATTATGATGGATGTGTTGCATGCGCTGCGCGTACAATTTTTGATGGCAGATTATCCCCATGACTATGCATTGTTTTCCGATGATTTTGCCCGATCGACGCGCTGGGCTTCAAACTATACAGCCATCGATCAAATTGCTATGAGCGAAGGAGCGCTTGAACAATTTTACATGCATCAATATTTTTCGTTTCGTTATGACGAGCTTCCTACCCATACGCGAGAAGTGATTCGCAACTTGGTATTTGAAAATGAACGATCTATGATCATTCCGCAAGTCAGACATCAATTTGATAAAGATGCAAGTGTGATGGTCGTCGAAGCCAGTCGGTTTGATTTTATTACCGAGCCAAAAACTGGCGATACAGTGCTTTTTTATATGGCCGATCAATCTACAGAAAGTGCGCAATACTTGGCGTGTGAAGATCACCAGGATAAAGGATCTATTGATCAAATCAAAATCACCCTTGATGGCATCATTCATATGATTGATGGCATTCCGGTCAAATATTTGGTTGTTGGTAAGGATAGCACATTGGATATCGATCAGGTGGTCAAAACAAATCCGGCTCGAAAGTAAAAACCCTCAAAACATGCTTCTAAGCATTCTGTAGCCTTATGGGATTGCATAAGGTGAAGGAATGGAGTGGCAAAAATGACTTAAAATAGACCATGGAGAGTGTATTTTATCTTTATATTATCAAGGATGCGATCTGTATCTTTTTCTTAATGCGCTGCCTAGAACCCCAAAAATGTCCCCTGCAAAAATCAAAAATAGGATGCAAAAGTCGCACATGGTTGTCCAACTACGCACATGGCAGAACTAATAATCTAATAAAATCATGTATTTATAAAATTTTATTCTGGCACAAGGCTTGCTGTATATGATTTATGAAGTTTATTGTCATATCGCGTAATTGTATTTGACGTTGAATGTCAGGATGTGATATTGGCAAAAGACGAGGGAAAGATAAGCTATGAAAAAAACATCATTATTTACATTACTTGTTTTGGCGCTGCCGCTACTGGTACAGGCGCAACCTGTTGAGGAGGAGATCACCGATGATGCTCCGACCTATGAGATCGAAGTCATTGAATCTCCAGAACAAATTGAAGAGGCACAAAATATCGAACCAGTGGTGCCACTGGGCTCTGAAACAGAGAACAAACAAGTCAATATGGAACCGATTGGTGAAGTTGTCACCCCAGAAAAGATTGCAGAAACCGCTGCCCCAGAAGAAAAAGCGCAGTCAGGTGACATTTGGAACTTTTCAGCCGGTATTGGTTTGAAGCCATTGTTTATTGTTGCACCTAAAGGTAAACCAGTTGCGTCCTATGCTGAAGTGACCCCAAATATTTCCCTTTCTTCTAGTTTTTATACTGGTACGGGCCGAAAATTTGATTTTAGCCTAGACTATGGTTTTTTATGGGACGAGTACTACGACAAAGCAGATGGTACACTCCGAGGTTTCGAGCATGATACTACACTCGGTTTGGGTATGGATATTACCGATAAGTTTGCGACCAAATTGACTTTGCATGCAAACTATAACTTTGGGGTTTCGCAAAACGAAACGTCACTGCCAACCTGGTTGAGTTTCAGTTCGCTGAATTTTACCCATAAAACCACCGAAGAGCTTTCGCTGAATTTTGGTTATGGGGCAGATTATTCGAACAACCCACGTGGGGCGATTTATTCTTCGTCTCTGGGCATACCCAACGACTTGGATGATATTCGTGCTGGGAACTTTGGATTTTCACCTGATGGTCAAGCTGGTGTGGATGATATCGTGCTCGCACCCAATACGTTTTTTATCAACAATAAGGCAAGAATTGGTGGTAGCTATGCCATTCCAAAAGGACCGAAAGTTGGACTCAATTATGACTATGTTTTTTCTACCATCACCAATGATGCACAAACAGACTGGAAAGGTCATTATGTTACGCTGAGTTTTTCTCAAAAGGCATGGGAAGGTGGAAGTATATCATTGAGCAACCAACTGCGATTGCAAAACTTCCAGACAGCGACAGTGGCTTCGAATGCATTGAA
>JAGRMV010000057.1 GCA_020441045.1 Deltaproteobacteria bacterium
TCCGATTTAAAAAAGGAGAAGCGGTTAATCCATTGCTTTTAAAAAAACAAGCAAAAGAATTACAAAGGGATTATTTAGAGCGGGGATACAAATATGCAAAAGTGAGTGTGCCTTCTATATCTAGTTTGAGCGAAGGTGGAGTGATTGTTACGGTGCAAGTAGACGAGGGGGAAAAAATTACATATGGAGATATTGTATTTCGTGGCAACCATATTACGCAAGAAAAAGTAATTGCACGCGAAGTAGAGTTTAAGTCAGGAGATTTCTATAATGTGGTTGATATTGAAGCAACCAAAGCGAATTTAATTAGGTTAGGTTTTTTTCAGTCTGTTACAATTTTAGAAAAACCGAGAGAAGACGTCCCAGGCCTGGAAGACATTGTTATAGCGATTCGAGAGAGAAAACAACGGTTGTTGGTTTTAAAACCAGGGATATCGACAGATGATGGTTATCGTTTTTCTTCATCTCTTGGGTATACAAATATTGCGGGAACTGGACGAAGTGCAACGCTTTCAGGCCGTCTTAATCGGCAGGTGCAGGGCGCAGATATATTAGAGCATCGATTGATTTTTACCTATCTTGAACCAAATATCGCTAATTTTATTGATGCAAAAATAAGTTTGATTAGTGAGCGTACCGATGAAATATTATTTGATATCAGTCGAAATTCTTTAATTATTGGAGTTGAAAAGCTTTGGACGAGATATTTTCGCACTACGGTTCAGTGGGAGCTTGAACAACGTAGTCCATTTAATATTGATTTTGGTTCTGATGTTGTTCTTTCTCCTTTTGATGAAACTAGAGCTCGTTTTGGGTCTGCAACGAGTATTGTTGATATAGATTTTCGCGATAACGTATTAAATGCTGAAAGAGGTTCTTTTCATCGCTTTCAGTTCGAATATTTTGATCAAGCGCTATTATCAGATGCGGAATTTTATCGCCTTTCTTTAAAAAATAGTTTTTACATTCCTTTATACAGACGCGTACGATCTGTACTTTCAGTTAGATTGGGTTTTTCTGGTACGGTTGGGCAAACAAAAAAAGATGGCATTGAACAGGTACCAATTGAAAAGCGTTTTCGTCTCGGCGGTAATGATAGTCTGCGAGGTTTTTCAAGAAATTGTGTTGGAGGTTTAGATAATAATTTGCCTGAAAACTGTTCAAATGTTACTTCATCACAGGCTCCGGGTGGTAATAGTCTCTTTAATTACTTGTTAGAATTTTTATTCCCATTAAATGATGCTGTCGACTTTGTAATATTTACAGATGGTGGTGATGCTTATTTAACAAATCATGATTTTGATGTTTTTGATATTCGATATTCTGCGGGCTTTGGTTTTCGTTACAATACATTTGTTGGTCCATTTCGTATAGATTATGGTATCAAGTTGGATCGAAGAACAGGCGAATCATTTGGTCAGCTTCATTTTGCAGTGGGACAATTTTAAAACAATATTTATTGAGTAACCAAATTGGTATGCTCGTGCTTTATATCTTTGTTTTGCAAGATCAGAGAGAGTTCATGGCTTTTTTGTAAACTTCCCAAACCGAATAATGTTGTGAGTTGTGTTGAGTGAGCTTCGGTATGTGTTAATTTTAAGCAGCAGTGATCTGCTTGCATATAAACACCGACACCAAAAGGTTGCAGGTGATTGAATAAACACGCTGCTATTTCTTGTGTAAGCTTTTCCTGGAGTTGTAATCGATGAGCATATGCCTCCACAATTGCAGTGATTTTAGATAAGCCGATGATATACTTATTGGCTTCATATGCAATATGGCAGGTGCCAAAAAAAGGCATGAGGTGGTGCTCGCACATACTAATAAAAAAAATATTGCTTGCGATAACAATAGATTTACGTTCATTGTTTTCGATCAGACTTTTTTTGCATAAGGATTCAGCATCAATGGAATAACCATTTGTTACCTTTCTGTAAGCGTTTTGGGCACGGGTTGCTGTTTTTTCTAACTTTTTGATGTCGACTTCAGGGTGGATTTGGTCAAGAATTTGTTGGAATTGTGTTTTCATGTTGATTTGATATCTTTTAAAGTGGGGGCATAAATAGCGAATTGGTTTGAAATGTTTTTATATATTCGGAAGGGATTTTTAACTCCAATTTTTTTCTGTATTTTTCATATTCTTCGAGCACATTTTGGACTTGCTTGTGCATTTTCTTTTGTTTTAATAGTTTTATTTTTTCAAGATACATCCTCTGTTTGAGGAATGCATTTGGACACTCTGCAGGGTCAATGTTTAAAGGATCAATACCAAAATCAATGTCAATAAAACGAGCCAATGTAAGAATGTGCATTTGAAAAGACCAGTGATTGTAGCTTCTTGAATTAAATTTGGTTCCTAACCATTTTTGAATATCGGGTATATCTTTTTCGTGTATTCGTCCTTCGTATTCTGCTTTGGCACAAATTGCAAGTAAGGCTGTATCTATTACAACATAGTTTGCTTTCGCCTTTTTGTAATGATGCAACAGGCGGTTAAAAGAGTTGTAGGCATTGTAATAGTTTTTGTTAAATAGGTGATAATGCGCCATGCAATAAAAACGGATTGTACGGAACCAGGGATCGTTCTGTCTCCCCCGTCGGGCAATGATAATTTGTTTTTTAAACATTTTTGAGTCACCCAGAATCAGATAAACCAGGCTGAGCCAAAAAGTCATATTATAGTAGAAGCGAGTTCTATTGCCTTGGGTTAATTCTTCTGTTTTCTTATATGACTCAAGACATGCATCATATTGACCAGAAAAAAACTGGTTAATCAGAAGTTTACTATACGCATTATCTAAATCTGAGAGAATGCCATTTTCTACTCTGATTTCGATGATTTTTTTCCATAGTGATGTACTTAATTTGTAGTTACAGCGATGGACGGTTTGGAAAGTTGCATAGGGCAATAAAATCAATTGATATTTGATGTATGCGATTTCAGGTTTTTTTTTCAGAATACGTATACTCTTGTTGATAAAGTTTAACGCAAGTTTGTTTTCCATGTCGGCGATATTAATGGTGTATTTGGCCAGCTCGTTTGAATATCCCACTTTTTCAATAGCGTATGGGGCGTTATTAAAAAGCCGAAGCTGTTGAAGAGCAATATGTGTATATTGGTCCCATTGATATTGAGCTGCAAAGGATTTTGCGTATTCGTTAATCAGTGCATTGAGCTGCATGTCGGTATAAAACTCTCGGTATTGTGCGAGAATTTTTTTGCCAATTTTTTGGAGATGAGGCATTTTTCGAGACTGATTGAGGAATGTAAAAAGAATATAATAATAACCAGTATTAGGATCTTCTGTTTTTACGGTTGCGCTTTTGCTCCAGTAGTCCAAGAAACTTTCAAGCTCTGTGATTTGATCTGTGTTGTTCAGGGCATTGGCATATGCTGGAAATTGTTTTTTGTCTAAAGCCTCATTTTTTAATAAATGGGTAAGATAGGTTGCAGTCAGATTGAAATTATTTCGCTGAGAAGCAAGTGCCGCTGCTTTTGAAAAATAGGTGTAATACTTTTGCTGGTATGGAATTTTTAGCAAATGTCTGCAAATACGAATGATATGGCTGTTTTGATCATTTGTGTTGTAGTAGGAAAGCAAAAAAGTTGCAATTTCATCATGAAATTGTTGTTTTTCCTTGTCGGAAATATTGTTTTCTCGAAGTGTTTCAAAAATAATGCTGTGGTAAAACCCTATCTTATCCTCTGGGAAAATGCTGATCTCGATGAGAAACGATTCTTGTAGAAGCTGATGGATAATGTCTTCTCCATTTGACCCCAATAATGCAACGGCTTCTTCCCTATAGACTTCGTAGCCTAATATACACAGTTTTTTGAGCGCCAGAAAAATTTGGCTCGGCAAGTGGTCCAACCGTGTTTGTACCATTGCTTGAATGTTCATCGGGATGCCACTTTTTTCTAAGGCTAGTTCTTGTAGAATAGGGTTGTCTTTAGAAATCATTTTGTTTTCTAAAGAGTGGCGAAAAATTTCTTCCACAAAAAACGGGTTGCCTTTGGAATGTTGATATACTTTTTCAAGTGTGGAGGGAGAAATGTAGGTAAATTGCAGCATATTTTTGATTTGAGATTCAACTTGAGCTTTGCTTAAAGCACGCAGCTGGATACGGTGATAAAAAAATTCCTTATCAAAAGGTGGCTGGTATGTCGGTCGATGAATAAGCAACCACATATGATTGTGGTTTTGTATCGAAGGCATTAAATAGGACAGAAGCTGTTTTGATTTTTCATCTGCCCAATGGATATCATCAAGAATAAAGGCGACATGATGCATGCTTACTTTTGCAAGCATGTGCCGAATGAGTAGTAAAATATTTTGTTCAAGGTCTCCGCGGGAAAGGTTTGTGACAAATTTATTTTCTTTGTTTGGACTGAGGATATAATCCAAGACATATTGTTGCGGCTTGGAAAATGTAAGTTGTTGTTTGAAGTGTTGCACAAATGGAATAAGAATCTGTCGAAAAGCAGAGTAGTCGGTACTGCTATGCTGTGCAAAAGAGCCAAAAAAATAAAGAACTTGTTGCTCCTCAAGATGTTTTTCAAATTCAATCCAAAGCCGAGTTTTGCCTAATCCGCCGTCACCGATGATGCTCGTAACTTGTCCACGATCTTGAAAAGATTGATCCAAAATTTCTTTAAGCTCTTGTAATTCATCTTGTCGTCCGACCATTTCTTCATAAGCTGAAGCCATCCCACGCAAGCGCTGCTTGGTTTTTTTAGGTTGGATCAACCGTGTAATGCCTTGTTGGTTATCAAAATCAAAGTATTTATTGTAAGTCGCTGCGATGGTCTGGCTGACTTGTACATGATCATTAGGTAGGTCTTTAAAGCTGACGGGTGCGATCACCTCCCAGGAAAATGCAGGCGCTTGCTCATCAAATTCCACGACTTTTTCAACAACAAAAGACTTTGTATCAGGTCCTTTTGCGCGGTAAGCCAAGTTTAAAGCTTGGATATGATCATTTTCTTTTCGACGTACCAGTCCAAAAGGAATCAGGGTCTGGTTTTTTGATATCATAAAACCTCTATGCGCTAAGGGGTGAGGACTTTTACCCTCAATACCCACGAATATAAGAGGTTTTTTGGCCATAGCAGGGCTTGTATCATTTTTTAAGGTTTTCGGAAGGTTTTTAAGGACTCAGATTGTTAAGCCAAAAAGTACAACCATCAAGGTTTTTCCGGAACCGGAAAAAGAGGTGTATTGCGGAAAGATTGCAAATGCTCATAAGGGATATTGAGCTCAAGTTTTTTTCGATATGCGGTATATTCTTGACGAAGCTGATCTGCTTGCGCATGCATTTTCTTATGATCCAGCAATTTGATTTTTTCAACATACATTTTCTGCTTCAAAAATGCATTCGGACAATCGGCTGGTACCACCGCATAAGGATCAATCCCAAAATCTGCATCCGTAAACCGAGCTAAAGTGAGTGCATGCATTTGAAAAGACCAGTGATTATAGCTTTGGTTGTGACATTCTGTTTGGATCCATTTTTGAATACTTGGGAGATCTGCCTCGGAAATTGATCCGTAGTGTTCTGCTTTTGCACATGACATCAATAAACCAGTATCTGCCACTACAAGCTCTGTTTTCATCTTTTGATAGAGCTTTAGGAGCCTTTTGAATGATATATAAGCATTGTAATAATTTTTCTTCTGAATATGGAAATGAGCCATACAATAGAATCTTATAGTCCTAAACCATGGTTCTCTATGGTGGCCCTTTCGAGCTTCAATTGTTAGGGTTTTGAATTTTTCAATTTTCCCTAAGACCAGGTATACAAGACTTGCCCAGAAAGTTATGTAATAATAGTGTCTTGTTCTATGTTGCTGTGTTAGCTCTTTGATTCTGTTATAGCTCTGTAATGACTTGTCGTACTGCCCAGCAAAAAAGTTACTTGTCATCAATGCACCATGTGAATTATAAAAAAAAAAAAAAATACCGTTTTGTTTTCTGATTTCAATAATTTTTTCCCATATAGTTGCGCTAAATGAGTAATTACATCTTTGCACTGTTTGAAAAAAAGCATAACGAGATAAAATGTTGTTTTGTTCATAATATGGTGTGTTCGGGTTGTTATCTAAAATAACCATCGCCTTATTTATTAAGTCTAATGACAATTTACTGTTTTTATCCGTTTTGTTTTGAGTGAAACTCACAAGTCCACTGAGATATAGGATCTTTTCAATCGATGCTGTGTCCTCATTAAATAGTCGTATTTGCTTTAACGATACGTGAATATATTCTCCCCATTGATGCCTTAAAGCTAACGCTGATGCGTAGTGGGTGATTAAAGAATTTAGTTCTCTGTCTGAATATTCTTTACGATATTCATCTATTGCCTCTGCGCCAATTTTCTTTAATTGAGGAAATCTAGCTTGTTGGCGTAGAAACGTCATCAATGTGTAATAGTAACCATTGTTTGGATCTTCAGTTTTTACAGTTGCTGTTTTTCCCCAGTGTTCAATGAAATCATTTAGTTTGTTTATATGATCAGTATTGTTCAGAGCGCGTGCATATTCGACGTAGTTTTTTTTGTCTAAATCATTGTTGTTAAATAAATGAGATAAATATTTTTCAGTTAAGGTAAAACTATTTTGTTGAATAGCAAGCGTCGATGCTTTCTCAAATAAAGCTTGATAAGTTCTGTCGTAAGGTATGTGTGTCAAGTGATCACATATACGAAAAATATGTTTGTTGAAATCTCTTTCAGATTTGTAGAATGTCAGTAGAAATTCAGCTATTGACGTATGGTATTCTTGACGTTCTTTTTTCGAAATGTTGTTCGCATGAAGAGTTTCAAAAATGATGTCGTGGTAAAACCCTATCTTGTCTTCGGGGAATGCGCTGATTTCAGAAAGGTAGGACTCTTGAAGAAGTATAGAGATAATTTCTTCCCCATTGCCCTCATGCTGGTTAAGAAATGAAATGACTTCATCTCTATGCATTTCTGAACCAAAGACACTTAATTTTTTTAAGGATCGAAAAACTGTTGGCTTTAGGTTATCCAATCGAGTTTGTACCATAGCTTGGATATTCATGGGGATATCACTTTGTTGCAAGGGTAAATCTCTTAAAATATCATCTCCTTTTTGGATGAGATTATTTTCCAAAGAGTGGCGAAAAATTTCTTCAACAAAAAAAGGATTGCCTTTGGAATGTTCATGAATCTGTCTAAGGGTCGTTGGAGCGATATACTTAAATTGAAGCATATTCTTGATTTGTATTTCGACCTGGTCCGCATTTAGCGCTTGCAAAGGTATCTGGTGATAAAACAGCTTTTTATTGAACGGAGGTATATAGTCATAGCGGTGTATGAGTAACCACATATGCTTACGTTTGGGTATATTTGTCACGATGTGTTCAATCAAGAGTCGCGATTTTTTATCTGCCCAATGAATATCATCTAGAATGAAAGCAATTTTTTCAGTTGCTAACTGTTCTAGTAAGGTTTGTGCCAGGTGATGAATGTTTTGATCTAAATCAGTTTGTGAGAGGCTTTTTATAAAGACATTTTCTTGCTCTGGGTACAAAATATAATTTAGTACATGCTGTTCTGGGTCTGTTAATTGTAGTAGGAGCTTAAAATGTTCTACAATTTGAATAAGGAGCTCTCTAAAAGCAGAGTAGTTTGTTTTGTTTTGCTGTGAAAATGAGCTAAAAAAATAGAGAATGTGCTCATTTTCGAGGTATTTTTCAAACTCAACCCATAATCGGGTCTTTCCAAGCCCACCATCACCAACAATACTTGCAATTTGTCCACGATCTTCGAAAGATTGTTCCAGAATTTCTTTTAGTTCATCCAAGTTTTCTTGTCGACCAACCATTTCACCATATGATGAACTTAGTCCCCTTAAACGTTGTTTATTCTTTTTGGGCTGTTGCAGAAGTGTGATTTTGGGTTGTGTATCGAAATCGAAGTATTTCTGATAAGTCGAAGCAATGGTCGGGCTAATTTGAATCTGATTGCATTTTAAATCTTGAAACTCGGTCGGTACGATTTCGTTCCAATCGAATGCAGGTGATTTAACATCAAACTCAACTGCTTTTTCGACTACGAACACTTTGCGCTGACCATTTTTGAGTTGAAGCGCAATGTCAATGGCTTTTACATAGTCGTTTTCTTTTCGACGGACTGTGCCAAACGGAAGTATGGCCTGGTGTTCTGAAAGGATAAAACCCCTTTTTGGAAGTGGGTAAGGGAGTTTTCCTTCAATCCCAACAAATATAAGAGGTTTTTTTGCCATGGCATGGCTTGTATCACTTTTTAAGGTTTACGGAAGGTTTTTTGGAGCTCTGTTTTGTTTAAGATTTGGCAACTTCAGTTGCGCATCTTTTGTTCCGGTGCAGAGGCATTCCATTTTTTCGTAACCTTTTTATAATAAAATTATATAATAAAATTAATATGTTGAGATTTTTTTTAATTTGGCATGCGATTCGCATATGCATTAACGTTATGAAAAACCTTACATTCAAGCACGTAGTACTTCTCTATGCCATGGTTATCATTGGGTGCGGTGTATCCCCACAAGATGAAAATACCAATGTATTAAATGAAGTATACGATGTTCAGCTTTCAATTTCTTCTCCCCTAAAAAATCAAGGTGTGGGGGTGTCAGATGTGGCTCGTCAGGGTGATGGGATGGTTCTATTGGCACATCAAGGCGATGGGATGTTTGCATTGGCACATCAAGGCGATGGGATGTTCATTTTTTCCCATCAGGGTGATGGGATGTTTGCATTGGCACATCAGGGCGATGGCATGTTTACGGTAGCAGATCAAAACAGTGACATACAAGCGTTAACACGTGAAGGAGAGGATATGGATGAATTGGCACATCAGGGCGATGGCATGTTTATCTTTTCCCATCAGGGTGATGGGATGTTTTCGCTAGCATATCAGGATGATGAAAACTATTCGTTTGCACATCAGGGTGATGGGATGTTTATCCTGGCACGTTATGGTGAGCAGGTATTAATACTGGCGCATCAGGGCGATGGCATGTTCTTACTGGCACATGATGGAATTGAATCATCAAAACTAGCACATCAAGGTGATGGGATGTTTGCATTAGCACATCAGGGCGATGGCATGTTTAGATTGGCTTATCAAGATGAAGGTTCGTCGGAATTAGCTTATCGTGGCGATGGTGTATTCTCTCTAGCACATCAGGGCGATGGCATGTTTTTAGCTGATACTTTTGAGGAAAGTGTACATGTTGTGTTTTCAGCAGTGGTTGGAAAAGTAGTGGATGCAATCCTCGTTAATGACGAAAGAGGCGAACATAGTGTTTATTTTGAGCAAGAGAAAGATGGAACTGTAAGAGCGACATTCCAGACTCTTGAAAATGCCGAAATTTTAATAATTTCAGGAGATGAATACTTTTCAATCAGAATATAATTTAAAAACTTTAACATCCTCCCAAGATGTGAAGAAGAGGAGAGCGCAATGGGGCGTTCTCCTCTTTTTTTTGGTTCATGTTTATAAATTCTTTTATTTCAATGAGTTATGACTTTTGTGATGTGTGGGCTTTTTTTGCGATTTTAAAGGGTTGACTTATTTTGAACTGGGCCTACATTGGCACCGAGTTTAAGTATAGGCGCTAGATCGCGCTTGCTTGAAGGCGGCTTCGATGTTGTAGCTGACCGATTGTTGATATGTTAAGGTGGTGGAATTGTGCCCATTTATGAGTATGAATGTACAGATGGACATCGCTTTGAAGAACTTAAAAAAATTTCAGATGCACCTTTAACAGAGTGTTAGCAGTGTGGAAAATCAGTCAGAAAACTGGTGTCTCAGACCGCTTTTTCTCTGAAGGGGAATGGGTGGTATCAGGATGGATATGCATCGAGCTCTGCTGTGGCTTCCAAGCCCGCAACTGACAATGCGTCTACAACAACAGAAAGTTCGTCATCGGCGAAAGAATCAAAACCTACAAAAGATAAAAAAGGAGATCAAGCATGAAAATCAAACCTCTTCATGACAGAGTTCTTGTTAAGCGTGTTTCAAGTGAAGAAACCACCAAAGGTGGCATCATCATTCCAGATAGCGCCAAAGAAAAACCAATGGAAGGTGAAGTCACGGCTGTTGGCAATGGCAAAACCATCGATGGGAAAACCACCCCATTGCAAGTTAAAGCAGGTGACCGTGTATTGTTTGCAAAATACGCTGGTACAGAAGTAAAAATTGATGGTGACGAGCACCTCATTTTGTCTGAAGACGAAATCCTCGGCATCGTAGAATAAGGAAAGGATAAGTATCATGAGTTCAAAAATCATTACTTTTGGTGAAGACGCACGTAAAAAAGTCCTCACCGGTGTAAACACACTAGCCAATGCTGTCAAAGTAACATTGGGGCCACGCGGTCGTAATGTTGTTCTGGATAAGTCTTTTGGCAGCCCAACCATTACCAAAGATGGTGTTTCTGTTGCTAAAGAGATCGAACTTGAAGACAAGTTCGAAAACATGGGCGCGCAAATGGTTAAAGAAGTTGCTTCTAAAACTTCCGACAGTGCTGGAGATGGAACAACTACTGCAACTGTATTGGCACAGGCAATTTTTTACGAAGGGTCAAAATTGGTTTCTGCAGGGCACAACCCTATGGATATCAAACGTGGCATTGAAAAAGCTGTTACTGCAGTTGTAACAAAACTAAGCGAAATCTCTAAACCTGTTTCTAACAACTCTGAGATCTCACAAGTTGGTACTGTTTCTGCCAATGGTGATACGTTGATCGGTGATATCATTGCCCAAGCAATGGATAAAGTCGGTAAAGAAGGCGTTATCACAGTTGAAGAAGCTAAATCTATGGAAACAAGCCTTGATATCGTTGAAGGTATGCAGTTTGACCGTGGTTATTTGTCACCTTACTTTGTGACCGATGCTGAGCGTATGGAAGCAGCCTTGGATGATCCTTACATCTTGATCCACGAAAACAAAATCTCCAACAAGAAAGAACTTCTTAAAGTGTTCAAAAAAA
>JAGRMV010000058.1 GCA_020441045.1 Deltaproteobacteria bacterium
CGGCACCACACTGGCATCATATGCTTGCGCAATTTGCACTACTGCCTGCATATCCTGAATATGCTTAGGCGCTACAACAATTTCTGGTGTACATGAAAATATTGATTCATCTTGGGAAACTAGTTTAATTTTTTTCGGATCTGCCGAAACGTCCCCTTCAATATTTTTTTCTAGCTCTTTAAATAATGACATTACTGGGCATCTTTAGCAATCAGGTCTTGTCCCACTTCTTTTTCTTTACCAATATATTTTAAAAATTTGATCTGCAATGCGTCTTTGAGCTCTTGAATCTCCCATGGTTCCATATCTGCCACCGGGATTCTACCACCTGCGATCTGCATGTGCCCCCCACCTTTGCCTTTACCTCGAACAAGTTTTTTCATGACTTTGCCAGCATCTTTACGCGTATTGGTCGTCCGGATTGAAAGATAAATCGCTTCATTATACTGTCCCATACACAAAACCCACGCTGCTCCTTCCATTTTCAGCATAAGGTCTGCAATCTCTGGGACGATATCTGGTGCTTCCATCATTTTGATACGGGTTATCACCGCATTGCCATACAATTTTGCATTGCGAAGTGCCTGTTGTAACCTTGCAAAATAAGACCTTGGTACTTGCGCATGGATGATTTTTGATAACAGCTTTTTGTTGGCCAAAGGGAAAAGCTGACGATAACAATCGACATCAACATCAAAGGTTTCACGACCCAAGTCTTGGGTTTCTGATTTGATGGCATAAAGCAATGCTGTGGCTAGGTTTTTACCAATGGGTAAATCAAATTGGAACATATACTCTGCCAAAATCGAAGCAGTTGCGCCATAATCCAATCGAATATCTAAAAATTTCACTTTGCTTGAATTTTTATTCTTAGGATGGTGGTCAATCACCAAATCTGGAACCAGTGGCGCTGGCAAATCATTGTTTCCTGTTTGAGGCTGCGTATCCACCATGGCAATGCGGTCATATTTTTTAAAATCAACCCGATCAATAGGCGTGAGACGAAGTTTTAAATATTTTACCATATTGGCATTTTCTGCCCTTCCAATCACTCCACCATAGGCAATGGTAGTCTTGGCTTTACCCAAAATTTTGGCTATTTCCAACAAAGCAGCTGCACTCGCAATTGTATCTGGATCAGGGTGATTATGAGCAACAATCAACAAATTACCTCCCTGCGGAAAATCATCAAAAAACGACTCGATCACTGAAGACTCGTGTGCATTTGTTCGGCTCATCTATTGCCTTATATCAAAGAAACAACTCTAAGCAATGCCTATGCAAAGAAAATTATCTATTGGCAGATCATACAAAGCAGGACACTTTAATGACTTTGATGTTTAATTTTGTGAATCATGCCAGCACCCCAAAAGGCAATTGCAACCACCAAACCAGGAAAAATGGGTTCTACGCCAAACGGGAATTGATCATAACTACCTACTACGTCAGACCAACCCCATAACAGACAGATCAAAGAAGTCGTAAACCCAAATAATTGACTGGCAAACATCCATTCGGATCGAACCTGTGACTTGGTAAAAAAACTAGTGACCATTGGCAATAACAATCCAGGAATCATAATCGTTCCAATCGTATACCAAAGCTTCACCACGGACGGAATCAATAGTGCCAGTACAATTGAAAAACCTGCCATCAAAAACAGCCCTATCTGAATCCAACGAGTTTCAGAATATCGCTTCGGGAAAAAAGAAAAAAGAAAATCTCTTCCAATGGCAATCGAGGAAACAAAAAACTGACTATTTAACGTAGATAAAATGGTCGCGAGCAATGAAACAAAGAAAAACCCCTTCGCCACTGGAGGAAGGACAAAGTCGGCCAACGCAGGGTAAGAAAGCATCGGATCTCGCAAAGCTGGTAGAATTGCCCTTGCATATAGTGCTGTTGCCATCGTTAATATATCGAACAAAAACCAGAAAAAAACCGACCAAAGAATCCCTTTTTTGGCAACTTCATCACTTTTTGCAGCATAGCACCGCTGGTAAAAGGATGGTTCTACCCAAGTCCATAATGCAATCAAAAACCACATAATAATAAACTGTGGAGGATTGCCGCCATGCCAAATAAAATGATTTGGAGGCATGCTTCCACGCATGCCTAATACACTGCCATATTCAAAAAAAAGAAAACCCACAAACATCAAAAAACCTAAAAACATCATGACGCCAAATACGACATCTGTATATCGATCGGCACGAAAACCACCACGTACAAGGTATCCAATCGAAAAAATCACACTTATGAGCAACGATGTAAAAAGCGAAAGCCCCATCATCAGTTGTAACAAAACTGCAATCATCAAAATGTAGGGCGCAGGTGAAGCTAAAATCATTGTAAAAAGTGCACTTAATCGGCCAACTTGCAGTCCATATACTTTAGCAATTTGTTCGGGTGTACTCGAAACTTCCATTCTTCTTGCACGAGCAGCAAAAACAAATGCAAAAACAATCGCAAAAAAATAATAAGGCACTCCCTGCAACAGCCAACTTGAAATGCCATACATGTACCCGAATTCACCCACACCTAAAATCCCCCCATACCAAGTTGAAAACATCGTTAAAACAAAAACGGGCATGGTTAAATTGCGCCCATCTAGAAGATAGTCCAATTTGGAAAGTTTCTCATTTGCAAATTTGCGCGTTAGATAAACAACATAGACAAAAAAAACAGAAATTATAAACAAATCAATCCAATGAAAATTATACTTAGCGTAATTCATGAGTTACAAGTCCACTTCATATCAACATCATAAACAATCCCCAACATTTTCCCTGATTTAATCAAAACATCCACTTGTTCTGCTCTACTGATATTGCTTATTCCTACGTTACCTAGAGTTATATTATGATTTTGCAACGGATATTCAAACCCATCGAGTGTAACACCTTGACAATCTGTAAAAGGGATCAAACTAACCACTGTATCTGGTTGCAAAATAATCTTATTTTTTTCTGCCAAAAAAATACCTATCCAATCCACACCCCTTACTTGAATAGAAAAATCTGAAACATATTTCCAAAGCAAAAAGAAATTGGATAAAAAATGGTCTACTCTTCCTGCTTCAATCCCTACTACATCTACATTTGTTATCTGTATTTTTTTAAGATGCTCAAACGCCTTTTCTAAATCAGTAGAGTATTGATCCGGCATATGCAGAGATCGAACTTTTTTTATATATTCGGGTTTTGCTGAATCCAAATCACCAATGACAATATCGGGTGTAATGCCAGACTCTATTAATCCGTTAAGTCCACCATCAACTGCCACAACATAATCTACTGACGCTACCCTTGAGACAAGAAATGATTTTTCTAATGGCGCCCCATTCAAACAAACCAAAGCTTTTGGATGACTTTCACTGACCAGACTTTTTTTACGCATATTCTCTACCAAAAGTTATACAATTGCTTGATTTTCAATATGTTAAACCACAAGGACGTCCATAAAAATATAAGGCAAACCTAAAGACGCATATTCTTTTTGGGGGACCTCCACTCTCCATGCTGACCTAGCAGCAATGGTCAACAAAGTCCAAAGTTTGTTGTCAAGCTGCTCTATTTGCATTACAACTTTCGACATGAGTGAACGGGAAATATTAGAAGTAGATTTTTTATTTGTAGGGGCAGGTCCCGCCAATCTAAGCAGTGCCATCGCTCTGAAAAAGAAAATCGACTTGCACAACCAAATCTCAGATACTCCCGTCGATGATCCAATGATTGTCATTATCGAAAAAGCGGCTGAACTTGGTGGTCATCAGATTTCTGGTGCTGTGATTAACCCTGGTCCATTGTCAGAAATCATTCCAGACTACATGGATCGCGGGTGTCCATTTGAATCGCCGGTTACGCAAGAAGCTGTCTACTACCTGACACCCAAAGGGCAATTTAAATTTCCTATACTGCCTCCACAGTTTAAAAACCACGGCAATTATGTTGCTTCACTTTCTAAATTCACTGCATGGCTCGGCGAACAGGCAATGGAGCTTGGTATTGAGATTTTTCCAGGTTTTACCGGTACAGAAGTATTGTACAATGAAAATAAAGTCATTGGTGTTCGTACCGGTGACAAAGGTGTCGATGCGCAAGGCAATCCCAAGCCTAATTTTGAACAAGGCATGGATATTCATGCCAAATGCACCATTTTTGGCGAAGGTGTACGCGGCTATTTAACCAAGCAACTGATCCCTCACTTAAAACTTGAGGGGCAACATCCACAAATTTTTGAAACAGGTGTCAAGGAGGTATGGGAATGCAAAAAACCGGTTAAGCCAGGACTGGTCATGCATACCATGGGATACCCTTTGGATAGACATACGATTGGTGGATCATTTGTCTATGGGATGCAAAACAACCATCTGGTGATTGGTTTGGTCGTCAGTCTTGATTATAAAGATCCATTGTTAGAGCCTTACGCAGAACTACAAAAACTTAAAAACCATCCTTTGATCCAAGATATGATCAAAGATGGCAAACAAGTTGCTTATGGTGCCAAGGCTATATCTGCAGGCGGATATTACTCTATGCCGCAACTAACTTTTGATGGTGGCATGATTGTTGGTGAAGCAGGACAACTTTTGGATATCGCGCGTCTGAAAGGCGTACATATTGGTATGCGGTCCGGTATTACAGCGGCCGATACACTCTTTGACATTTTTAGAAAAGATCAATCCTTCACCCATGACAACTTACGAGCATACCAACATCATTTTCTACAAAGTGACGAAGGTAAACAGCTGTTCACGTCTCGTAATTTCCATCAAGCTCTTGCCAAAGGACTGCCCAAAGCATTTTTTCACATTGGTGCGCAAACTGTGACAGGCGGTCGGGGGTTTCAAGATCCAATGCCAATCCAACATATCGACCGAGATTCGTACGATACCGTTGAAAAAAGATATGGCCAAAAAAACATCCCCCTGCCTGCACCAATCAAAGCAGATACGTCGATCAACAAGCTCAGTTCCGTGTATAATTCAGGGACAGTCCATGAAGAAGACCAAATCTCACATTTAAAAATTCAAGATACTCAAAGGTGTTACACATCCTGCGCCGAAAAATATCAATCTCCATGCAACCGTTTTTGCCCCGCGGGCGTCTATGAGATGCTCGAAGAAAACAATCAAAAAAAACTCCAAGTCAACTTTACCAACTGTGTCCATTGTCAAACCTGCGACATCAACTGTCCTGAAGACAATATTTTATGGACACCTCCTGAGTCCGGTGGTGGACCTAGCTATAAAATACTATAATATTAACCTCGCACTGCTATTGCAGGATCTATCCGCAAAGATTTACTGTATATTGGCAAACACTTCGTTGATTGTTGCTGCTTTGCCGGAACATAAATGTGTCCATAGCGTATTTTCTTCTATTGGATACGGAGCGCTGAATGATGTTCTTTGATGCATAAATTTTATTTTCACAACATCAAGCTTATCCTCACCCTGTCGATTACGATTGGTTTTCTGACAAAGATATTGCCCAAAGTATTTTCGGTATTTGATATCAGGACGATCTCGTAAATTCCGTAAATACTTTCGCCACCGGTGACTGATAAAAGTCTTATTGACTGCCTCAGGCATCGTATAGGGATGCTTGTAATCAGTCGTCCACAAATTAACCTCCGCCCCACTTACTGTCTTACCGAAGATAATATACCAGCCATCATCATCTGTAGGATACGGTGCAAACATTGCCCAGCTTTGGTCCAATCGCAAAAAACTGCGGAGAGGAAAGGTCAACGCCAAAGGATGTATACGCTCTTCTAATTTCTGGGTTGGCCAATCAAGCGCGCCTAAACAAATTGAAACAACTTCAAACAGCAATAGCAACACTATCCACTTCATCCATCGTGGATGGAAGTAGTCCTGATCTTTCCATCGCAGGCATGCTGTGATAGCACTTACTTGCCTACGGTGATGTGAAACCCAATGATACACTTTATTGCCAATCCATTTTGAAAAGTCAGACTTCAAAGTCAGATACACAAATGAAGGCAGTGGAGCTTGACTAAGAAGCTGCATAAAACCACGATACTTGGTAAATAGCTTACCCTGTCGATCTTCAATAACCCAAGAGTTCTCCTCATGCATACGTATCAAAATTTTTGGTTTTACATCTGCTGGTAGTAATGTGACAGCATGCAACCGCATGAACTCTTTTAGAAGGTAAACACCTTTTTTACAAAAACCACACTCACCATCGTAGTAAATGGTATACCCTGCTCCCCTTGTTGATTTAGATTTTCGGCGTAACCAATCCCAAAACAAACTGGGCAGAAAAATTATCCAAGCCGAGATACACATCCATGGGAACAACCCTACATTCATCGTAAAAAAAATACCAAGATGCAGTCCACAAAACGCCAAGACACCAAACAACCTCCACTTTTCTCGGCCTAGCGGTAGCAAAAACATGGCTGGTCCAAACAGCTCTAGTATAAGCGTCGTGTGGGTTAATGCACGTAAGAAACCTGGGAATTGTCGAAGCCATACCCCAAACTTCGTCGCAAACTGATCCAACTCCAACGCATACGCTAAAGCGGTCCCATCGGAAACCCATTGTGGATGATGTTTATGTAAGCCCGCAAAAACGTAGACCAAAAGCAGTTGTATAAGCAGACCTACGCTGCCTGCACTAAAAAATTTCTTTTGGGCATATTTAACTTTGTTTAATGCTGCGTCTACCGAATAGTATAACCCCAAAGGCACAAACATGGACCAAAATAAAATCATCCGCACCACCACATCGCCACCAAAGATAATACCCGGATTACGGTTGGTCAGTGATACGCTCAACACCCAAGAAAAGAAGGTCATCCATCGGGTTTTAAATCCGATAATAAAAGCAAGGGTCACCAGAAGATGGAACCCAAACAAAAAACTTTGTGTATAAATATCCCCAGTCAAAAAATGTAATGAAAATTGATAGTGATCATAAAATTCGACAAGCACACTATAACGCGGCGCAAAACCATAATCAGTATAAAAAGCCTCTAAAAATCTGATCCGATCCAATAGATCGATCAGTAGCACCATCCCTAAGCAAATACGAAACAACGCCATAGAACGCACATCAATGGAAAAAGTATCCTTTAGATATCTTTCGAACGGACGAAGCATTGGCCAATCGATTTTGCTCATCCCAACATCATACCTTAGTTCTCACAATTATTTGAACGTATATCACCCCCTTTCTAAAACACATCTAGAACAAGCTTTGGTGCGCGGATACAAACGCCTTTATAACATTGCATGAGATTCCCATTGATATACGATTTTACTTGATGAAATAGCTTATTAGCGCTAAAAACGCCGCAAATGACTGAATTAACTAAAGAGCAACTTTATCGTCCAGGTATGGAAGGCATTCCAGCCTGTCACTCCAAAATTGGTTTTATCAATGGCATCGAGGGAGTCCTTGAGTATAGAGGCTATCCGATCGAAGCATTATGCAAATACTCTTCATTTGAGGAAGTTTCTTATCTTCTTCTATTTGCCAAGTTGCCATCAGCAACAGAGTTGAAAGCATTTAAAAAAGATCTCAAAAAAGCCCGGCATCTTTCTGCTGAAGTTTTAGCATTGATCACCTCATTGCCTAAAACCGGACATCCTATGGTCATGTTGCAATCAGTTATCTCTGCTTTAGGGTTATTTGATCCGCATACTGATCTTCGTGACGAGAAAAAAAATTATCAATCTATCGTCAATGTCATCGCCAAAACACCTTCAATCATCGCGGCATTTGACCGTTACCGCCAAAATGCTGAGCCTATTGAACCAGATGAAGAACTTTGTCATGCCGCCAACTTTTTGTATATGCTTAATGGCCATAAGCCCTCTGAATTGGAAAGCAAAATTTTTGATGTTTGCCTCATCCTACATGCAGAACATTCACTCAATGCTTCCACATTTAGTACTCGCGTCACCGCTTCGACGCGTAACAATCCTTATATTTCCTGCTCTGCTGGCATTGGCACATTGTATGGTCCTTTACATGGTGGTGCCAATGAGCGTGTGCTTGAAATGCTTGAAGCCATTGGTAAAGTTGAATTTGTCAAACCATTTGTCGAAGAGAAGTTGGCCAAAAAGGAAAAAATCATGGGCATCGGACACCGTGTCTATCGCACCAAAGACCCACGATCATTCATCTTGCAAGACATTGCCAGAGAATTGTTTTCACAGCAAAATGACAATACACTTTTGGACATTGCATTGGAGCTAGAAAAAGTCACCGGTGAAAAACTTTCATCCAAAGGAATTTACCCCAATGTCGATTTCTTCTCCGGACTGGTCTATCGCATTTTAGGTTTTGAGACCGATTTATTCACACCTATTTTTGCTGCTGCTCGTACATCTGGTTGGTGCGCGCATTGGTTAGAGCAAATGGAGGACAACCGTTTGTTCCGCCCATCACAGATTTATGATGGGGATAGAAATCTTAGCTACACGCAAGTTGAAGATCGATAGGCTCATACTTTCCTTTGTCATTTTTTTGCACTTTGGAAAACACAACTTTCGGGTCGTGTTGGTAAAAAACCCAACCATTTTTTGCGATCAATTGATCAAATAGTTTCTTTTTTTCTTCAATTGCAACAAGAGGCTGTAGATCGTACCCTTGTACCCAGGCCAGAGAAACATGACTGGGTGTTGCTACCAAGTCACCACCAAAAAAAAGTGCTGTATGCTCATCTTCAATCCACACATGTTGTTGGCCACATGTATGACCGTAACTTACTTTCACCGATAGACCAGGTACCACCTCAACTTCGCCATTGAGTTTGGTCAACACATCCTTTTCTAAAAGTGCTGTATGATTTTCCGGAAGGTAGCTTGCTCGCTCTCTAGGATTCGGTGTTTGCGCAACTTCTAAATTTTCAGTCTGAATAAAATATTGCGCATTAGGAAAGGTTGGAAGGTAACTCCCATCAGGCTGCATACTGGTGGCGCCGCCAGCATGATCAAAATGAAAATGCGATAAAATAACATGCGTAATATCTTCAACACCTAACTGTAGACCAGAGAGTGATTTTTTTATGTTATGGGTGTTTTGATCAACATGATACATTTTGGCGAATTTTTCTCCGCCTTTGTCACCCAATCCACAATCAACCAATATATTATGCTGTCGATTTTGAATCAGCAAACTACGCATCGCTAGCTCTATCTGATTGGTAGCATTACTAGGATGCTGCTGTTCCCAAAGCACTTTAGGGACAGTGCCAAACATAGCACCTCCATCAAGCCAGATGGATCCAGTTTCAAGCGGCGTGACTACAAAATCATTGATTGTTTTCATAATCGACAAATCTAACAAAAAAACACGCCAACGTCACTGTAGATAGGTTTTTTAGGCGCAAGAAAAAATTCACTAAAATCACATAGAAACCTTTGTAACATTGTTAAAAACTTGATATCAGGGGGGCGTTTAACAGTAACGACGTTGGGGAATAACAACAACTTATGGATTTCATTATAAAAAAAGGTTTAGATCTACCAATCAGTGGTGCCATCACAGACGATACACTACACTCAACCATGTCTAGTGAGGTTGCTATTATCGGCCCTGACTACCATGGCATGAAGCCCACGATGCAAGTTCAAGAAGGTGACAAAGTCATCACAGGCCAAGTCTTGTTTACGTGCAAAAAAAATATTGGCCTTGTTTTTACATCTCCTGCAACTGGTACCATCAAAGCCATCCATCGTGGCAAAAAACGCGTTTTTCAGTCGATTGTCATTGAACTTGCGGATACCCAAGAACATGTTTCATTGCAGACATACAAAGGTAGCGATTTATCCGCATACAATGCTGATGAGATCAGGAAGTTATTGATAGAATCTGGCGAGTGGACTTCCATTCGACAACGCCCTTTTGATAAAGTTGCAGATATTAACGGCGACGCAGCTTGCATTTTTGTGACGGCCGTTGATACCCACCCGTTGGCACCAAATCCTAGTATCGCGATCAAAAGGCAAGAGCAAGCATTTCACAAGGGTCTTGAAGTATTAACCAAACTTGTTGCAGGTCCAACCTATGTTTGTGTTGGAGCTGACTCTAAAGTACATACACCTCAACATGCTCAAATCAAAAGAGCCCGCTTTGAAGGTCCTCACCCTGCTGGTAATGTGGGCACTCATATTCATATGATCTCACCCGCACATCTGGGTCACACAGTTTGGCACATTGGTTACCAAGACGTCATTGCTATTGGCCACTTACTGACATCTGGCAAACTATTTTCATAAAGAGTCATTGGTGTTACTGGCCCCAAAGCCAAAACGCCTTATTATGCTATTACACGTAAAGGCGCCAAGGTCAGTCAAATCATTCAGGATCGAGTCAAAGACAATGCAAGAAGCATCAGCGGCTCCGTATTGCATGGGCATCATGCCTATGAGGCCTTTGATTATCTTGGACACTACCATCACCAAATTACATTGATTGAAGAAGACGACAAACGTGAATTTTTGGGTTGGCATAGTCCAGGACTCAATAAATTTTCACTGAAAAATATTTATGTATCCAAATTGCTACCAACCAAAAAGTTTGCGCTAGGTTCGTCAACCCATGGATCTGCCCGAGCAATGGTTCCCGTTGGCTGTTTTGAAGCTGTCAATCCCATGGATATTTTGCCTACCCAATTACTCCGCGCTTTGCTTTCAAAAGATACCGATAGCGTGCAAGAACTTGGTGGACTTGAGTTGGCTGAAGAAGATATGGGGCTGTTTACCTTTGTTTCACCTGGTAAAACCGACTTTGGTCCTATCTTACGCGAGAACTTAACCCAAATAGAGCGAGAAGGATGATGAAAAAACTACGTCAATTTTTAGATAGTCAGCACCATCACTTCACAAAAGGTGGCAAACTTGAGAAGCTGTATCCAGTATATGAAGCCATAGATACGTTTCTTTATACACCAGGCGAAGTCACCAAAGGTTCTGTCCATGTAAGAG
>JAGRMV010000005.1 GCA_020441045.1 Deltaproteobacteria bacterium
ACCAACATGAACAGTCGTACAGCAACCACAGCCGCTGTCGGTGGATTCAATGCCATTTTAGATCAAGGTACAGAATTTGAAGGTAAGCTTACTTTTCAAGGCACCGTCCGCATTGATGGTACCTTCAAAGGTGAAGTTTTTTTTTTTTTTTTCATGGTTATTGGCCCTAGCGGTCGGGTCGAAGGCGACGCTGAAGTCGGGTCGATCGCGATCAACGGACAATTTTACGGCAACATCAATGCCAAAGAAAAAGTCGAGCTATCATCAAGCGCCATTGTTGAGGGTGATATCACCACGCCTTCTTTGGTGATCGAAGACGGCGTGAAACTCAATGGTAAAGTCAACATGAACCCAGATGCTAAAATGAACAGATCATCCATTGATGACAAGCCGTTGGCGGGAAAAACTTCCACCAAGCCAACAAATGGTGTAGGAACGACCCCGGCACAAGCAGGCTAACAACGAATTGTTTGGGTAACATGAATCATCACCGCTGCTAGCTTTGGATGCCGGTGTGACAAAAGAATAGGGTGTTTTTTGAAACAGAATAAAGACATTGTCGTGATTGGATGTATCTTTTTTGTGGTCGCATATGGATTGCAACGCATTGATTTTTGGACCAAAATAGACATGCCAGCACCGCATGGTCTATTTATTCAAGGTGGTTTGTTTCTGGTGTTGATGCTTCTTTTCCACAATTTTGTCTTCGGCCCTTTTTTACATATTGCCCAAGAACGCGAAAACCAAACTGTAGGCAAGCGCAAAGATGCCCTGCTTAAGCAAGAACAAGCTGAGAAAATGCTGGCCCAATATGATGATGCGATTACTCAAGCCAAGATCAAAGCTGTAACGACCCGGCAATCCATTGCCATGCAGGCCGAAGAAGAAGAAAGAAAAACCATCGAGCATGCCCGTAAAATCTCTGATGAAAGATTGCAAAAAGAATTAAAAGAGATTGCAGCCAAAGCAGAGGCGGCACAAAAAGATCTACAAAAAGATGTTCCAGAAGTGGCACGTGAAATTTTTAATCAAGTGTTTGCAAACAAAGAAGCAGGTGTATCGTGAGTCACAGTTTACCGCCATTGGCCAGCGTTGTGAATTTTATCGTTTTACTAAGTTTTTTGATCTACATCTTGCGCAAACCCGTCTCCAATTTTTTACACACGCGTAGTCAGACCATTGAAAATAACTTAAAAGAAAGCCAAGAGCTTCGTGAACAAGCGCTTTCGATGCTCAAGGCCTACGAAGACAAGATTTCAGTGCTGGATCAAGAAGTTGAAAAAATTCTTTTGAAAGCCAAAAAAGACGGTGAAAAAGAAAAAGAAAAAATCTTGCAACGGGCTGAAATGCTGGCACAGCAAATCGTTGATCAAGCCAAGCGTAGCAGTGAGCGTGAAGCTGAAAATATTCGCAAAAAAATCGAAAAACAATTCATGCATGCGGCCCTGACCCAAGCCAAAACCGAAATTGTCGCAAAGGCAAGTCAGTCTGAACACCAATCTTTTCTCGATCACTTTCTAACGCAAATGGAGCAAGAGCATGGCATCAACCGATAATCAACTCTCTTCCCGTTACGCAAAAGCATTTTTGCAAGTTCTCAATGAAATCGGCAAAAAAGATTTGGAAGTATTCGAACAAGATTTACAAACATTGCAAATGCTTGCGCAGGGTGAGCAGGGTGTTTTTTTTGCGAGCCCATTGTTTAGCCAAGAAGAAAAAAAATTGGTGTTAGAAAAATTTTGTGACGCCTTTCATTTCCAAAAAGAATCCATCGCCTTTATCCATGCACTGAATGAAAATACGCATCTTTCGCTACTGGCTGAAGTTGCGGCATTTTTTACCAAAGAAAGATTGGCGCAAGAAAATCAAATTCGCGTGCAGCTTAAAACTGCCTATGCCCTTGAAAGTGATCAAGAATCACGTATGACCAAAATCTTTGAGACCGTTTTTGGCAAAAAAGTTTTTATTGAAAAAACCGTCGATCCAACTTTGATTGGTGGCATTTCAGCAAATGTCGGAGGTGTGGTTTATGATGCCTCGATTGCAGGATATCTTGATCGATTGGAAAAACAATTTAATGGGTAAACCATAGGAGAACAAAGATGAACATGAGAGCAGAAGAAATAGCACAATTTATCCGAACCCAAGTTCGCGACTTTGACCAACGTATGGAAGTCAGCGAAAAAGGTACCGTAGTCAGTGTTGGTGATGGGATTGCCCGTATTTATGGTCTAGAAAATGTCATGGCCGGTGAGCTTTTGAGTTTTCCACACGGTGTCTATGGCATTGCTTTGAACTTGGAAGAAAACAACGTTGGGGTCACGCTTTTAGGAAACGATATTTTGATCAAAGAAGGCGACGCCGTTGAACGCACAGGAAAAATCGCCGAAGTTCCCGTTGGTGAAGAACTTGTTGGTCGCGTGGTCAACGCGCTAGGTGTGCCTGTTGATGGCAAAGGTGAGATCAATGCCAGCAAACGCTCTCGCGTAGAGGTCAAAGCGCCAGGTATTGTCACACGTAAGTCTGTGCATGAGCCTATGCAAACTGGACTTAAAGCGATTGATTCGATGGTTCCGATCGGTCGTGGTCAGCGTGAGCTTATCATTGGCGACCGCCAAACCGGAAAAACAGCTGTAGCCATTGATACCATCATCAATCAAAAAGGTCAGGACGTCTTTTGTATTTATGTAGCCATTGGTCAAAAACAATCTACCGTTGCGCAAGTGGTCGATAAACTCACGAAATTTGGTGCAATGGAATATACGACCGTTGTCGCAGCCAACGCTTCAGAATCTGCGCCCATGCAATTTTTGGCACCGTACACCGGCGCCTCGATTGGCGAATATTTCCGTGACAACGGCAAACATGCTTTGATCATTTATGATGATCTTTCTAAACATGCCGTAGCCTATCGCCAATTATCACTGCTTCTTCGTCGTCCACCAGGTCGTGAAGCTTATCCAGGTGATGTATTTTATGTGCACTCAAGACTGCTTGAGCGTGCGGCAAAACTCAATGACGAAATGGGTGGAGGGTCACTGACCGCGCTGCCGATCATCGAAACCCAAGCCGGTGACGTATCAGCGTATGTACCGACCAACGTTATTTCCATCACTGATGGTCAAATTTACTTGGAATCTGATTTGTTTCACTCCGGTGTGCGTCCAGCGATCAACGTAGGTCTTTCGGTCTCACGTGTTGGCGGAAGTGCGCAAATCAAAGCGATGAAAAAAGTTGCTGGTACCTTGCGTTTGGAGTTGGCGCAATATCGAGAGTTGGCAGCATTTTCTCAGTTCAGCTCAGATCTTGATGCAGCTACGCAGCAGCAGCTTGCCCGAGGTGAAAGATTGGTTGAGGTTTTGAAACAAGGCCAATACGCACCCTACCCAGTTGAAAAACAAGTCGTTAGTATTTATGCAGCGATCAATGGTTTTATAGATGAATACGAAACTTGGGGCGTAAAGCAATTTGAAGAAGAGTTGATTGCATTTATTGATGAGAAAAAACCAGAAATTTTTCGCGCCATTCGCGAAGAAAAACAAATGAGCGATGATGTCAAAACAGCGCTTGAAGCAACGCTCGATGAATTCAAAGCGCAATTTAAACTGGTGACCAAATCATAAAAAAACATGGCAAACTTAAGAGACATTCGTAATCGTATCAAAAGTGTAAAATCGACAGAAAAAATTACACGTGCGATGAAAATGGTTGCTGCAGCAAAGCTCAGACGAGCGCAAGAGGCAGCGACTGGGTCAACCCCGTATCAAAAGAAAATCGATGCGCTGCTTCGAGAGCTGTCGCAAACGGTGACAGGTGACGTGCATCCTTTTTTGCATCAAAGTGATGTCAAAAAACGTTTGTTGGTGATTTTTTCTTCAGATCGTGGTCTTTGCGGGGGCTTTAACAATAACTTATTCAAACAAGTGCACAAAAATTTGCGAGACTCGCCGGTTGAAACCGATGTGGTCCTGATTGGTAAAAAAGCGCATGGGCAATTTGCCAACAAAAAATACCACGTAGAGATCAAAGTCGAAGATTTTTGGTTGCAATTTGATCACCCACACGCAAAAAAATTGTTTGATCAAATCGGACGTTTGTTTTTGGAAAACAAATATCAACAAGTTGATATTGCTTACAATGATTTTGTTTCGGTGATGTCACAAGTACCATCGATCAAAACATTGTTGCCGATGACCAAAGCTGAGACAAAAACTGCGCAAGCCAGCCAAGCGTCGCCATACAAAAATTATCATTTCAAACCAAGTGAAAAAGCCATTTTGCAATCTTTGATTCCAAAAGCATTGATGAGCACTTTTTATGGCGCTTGTTTGCACAGTCTTGCTGGTGAATATGGTGCGCGCATGACCTCTATGGACAGTGCCTCCCGCAACGCCGGCGATATGATTGATAGTTTAACATTAAAGATGAACAGAGTGCGACAGGCAGCCATTACCAGCGAGCTTGTCGAAATTATTTCAGGAGCAGAGGCGATAAGCTAAAAAAAGGTATATAACATAGTACGCGTAAGGGCGTAATTTCTCTAAAGCTGGCAAAGCCATCTTTACAGAAAAAAGGTGCAAGTGTAGAGAGCTTGTCAAACATAAGAAGGAGACAGGGATGTCAGCGACAACAGTCAAAGAAGGAAAAATCAAACAAGTCATTGGGGCGGTTGTAGATGTGGAATTTCCAAAAGGACAATTGCCACCGATTTATACAGCACTATCTGTGACCAACCCTGAGATTGATGACCAAAAAAACAATTTGGTGTTAGAAGTCGCGCAACACGTTGGTGATTCAACTGTGCGTACGATCTCAATGGATACCACTGACGGTTTGGTCCGTGGGATGAAAGTTGAAAACTCAGGCCAACCGATTCAAGTACCTGTTGGTAAAGCTACTCTCGGTCGTATTATGAACGTTATTGGTGCACCAGTGGATGAAGCTGGTCCGGTTGATGCAACTCATACCTTGCCGATTCACCGTGAACCCCCCACATTTGAAGAACAAGATACCAACATTGCTGCATTTGAAACGGGCATTAAAGTGGTTGATTTGTTGGCACCGTACTCACGCGGCGGAAAAATCGGTCTTTTTGGTGGTGCCGGTGTGGGTAAAACCGTTTTGATCATGGAACTGATCAATAACATTGCGACCCAGCATGGTGGATACTCGGTCTTTGCCGGTGTCGGTGAGAGAACCCGCGAAGGAAACGATCTTTGGGAAGAGATGAAGGAATCTGGCGTTATTGACAAAGCTGCCTTGGTCTTTGGTCAAATGAACGAACCACCAGGCGCCCGTGCACGTGTGGCGTTGACCGGTCTTACAGTTTCGGAATATTTCCGCGATCAAGAAGGACAGGATGTATTGCTTTTTATCGACAATATTTTCCGCTTTACCCAAGCCAACTCAGAAGTATCGGCCCTTTTAGGCCGTATTCCCTCGGCAGTAGGGTATCAGCCAACCCTTTCTACAGATTTGGGCGCGCTACAAGAGCGTATTACATCAACCAACAAAGGTTCGATCACTTCAGTACAGGCAGTATATGTACCAGCCGATGATTTGACCGATCCAGCGCCTGCTACGACGTTCTCGCATTTGGATGCGACCACCGTTTTGTCGCGCCAAATTGCTGAGCTTGGCATTTATCCTGCGGTCGATCCACTGGATTCAAGTTCGCGAATTTTGGATCCTCAGGTCATTGGGCAAGAGCACTATACCGTTGCACGGCAAGTGCAAGGGATCTTACAAAAATATAAAGATCTGCAAGACATCATCGCGATTTTGGGTATGGATGAGCTTTCTGAAGAAGATAAGCTCGTGGTTGCGCGTGCGCGTAAAGTGCAAAAGTTTTTGTCACAACCTTTCTTCGTGGCTGAGCAGTTTACCGGTTCACCAGGCAAGTATGTCAAACTTGCTGATACGATCTCTGGGTTTAAGGCCATTATTGAAGGCAAGCACGATGATCTTCCAGAGCAAGCATTTTATTTGGTCGGTACCATCGAAGAAGCCATTGAAAAAGCCAAAAAGATCGCAGAGGAAGCGTAAGGCAAATGAAAACATTGCAACTGGATATCGTCACCCCATCACGCGCAGCTTTAAGTGTGGTATGTAAAAATGTATACATTCCAGCTGAAGATGGTGAGATGGGTATTCTGGAAAGTCATGAAAGTTATGTGACCTTGATGGGCACAGGTATTGTCCGTATCCAAAAAGAAGAAGCAAGCGAAAGTCTTTGTGTGCGCGGTGGTTTTATCGAAGTATCCGATGATCAAATCACTTTGCTTGCCGATGAAGTCAAGTTTGCCCGCGAGATTGATCCAAAAACACTGCCCGCTGAAATGACCGAAGTCGACCAGAAATTGGCCACCAGTCAGGATAGTGCGATTTTGCAGGCGCAGTTGCTGGATGAAAAAAAATGGCTGCAAGCGCAATTGGATTTGCAGGCGTAACGTCGATTGTTTGTAAGTTTCGTTGCCCGCGTCTGTATCGACTTTTCAAACAGCTGCGCAAGTATTGAAAAGTCGATACAGAGGTGCTTGTTATTTTCTGGTTCATTGCCTTTGTTGGCGTGAGAAGTTATTTGGACAAGGCGTTATGCCTTGTTTGTTTTCTCTGATTATCCAATTACATCTTAGTTGGTTTCAATATGTTTGCAGTCAATTGCTTTAGCTTTATTGCAAAGTACATGTTTCTACGGCGTCGCCAGGCAATACTTCACAATCAATTTCTATCGGCTGAGTGAGATTATTAATTCCCGTCAAGGTTGAATTGCTTGGCTCGACCGTTACATGAATTCTGATGGTATAGTCAGACCAATCTAGACCTGTACCAAAATAAGCTTTGATATCAGACAAGGCGTAGAGGCGAAAATTATGATTTTCATAACCGTTGCCCATACTAAAAGTTTGATTGAATGTGGTCGATGTAATGCCGACCAAAGGCGAGAATACCTGCTCTACATTATTATCAACTGTATAGCGTACACGTAAGGTCACAGGTCCGGTAACAGCAATAAAGTGCTGTTCTGAGACGGGTAAATTTAAGTCTATTTTGTGGTAAAAACTCGTTCCAATATTAATACTAATCGAATCCTCTAAACCATAGGGATTAAAAGCATTGGTGGGAAAACTACTTGTAGGAACTTCAATCATATAGTCCATGGTTCCCATATTCTTACTTAACTGCAGGGTAGTAGGCAGCATGAAGGTCTCTGTGTGACCACCGGCATAGGTCACGACGATGGAATATTGGTAGGTCTTATCATGACGAAATCCCGAACTTTGTTCTGTAAAAGATACCAAATTGGTATTGGTTGCACTATACAGAGTTGACATACCGGGAGATCCAACGGTTTGGCGTTGAATAATATACGATTGAAAAGGTGCTATTTCAGTAGATGGCGTGACCCAGATCCAGTTGAATCTGCAAGACAGAAAGTCACATGATCCGCTGGTAAAATGCACGCTTTTATAATCAGGGAAATCGTAAACTATTGTGGGCGCGTCTTTTGTAGTAACATATATGTCAGCTGTATAAATCGATAGATTGACGCCGGCTACAGTTTGCATTCGGATACTATATTGTGTACTTGGATCAAGATTGGTAATGGCAAGTGTATTGACATCGTCTTTTGCAACAGATGCAATTTCGGTAAAGGCAATATAGCTACCCCCTTTGATTTCAATTTTGATGGAAAAGTCATCATCCAAAATGGGATCATCCCACTGTAGCTCAATTTCAGTTTGGCTGATAGCCTCGGCAAATATGTTGGTGGCAATCGACAGCAAAGCGTCGAACTTTTTGCCATCGGTGAAATTATCCGGAGTATTTCTACAGGCAGAGGTACCAAGAACCAATGCCATGCCAATGATAATTACAATTTTTTTCATTTTATTACTCCTTTGCTTTGACAAACAAAACCATGCTAAAATCTGAAATCAATGCTTCATCGAAAGTAGGGGCGATGTAAACGATACTGTCACCGAAGGGCTGTCCATTGGATGCATACCCAAATCCACTGAAAAACGTAGGAATCTCAAAATTAAAATTAAACGGATTGAAAGCAAAAATATAATCGACCAAATTAACAGTCGGGTTAGGCGTATGGATTTTTTTAAGCATCCATACCATCTGAGAAAGATCGAGCTCCTGAATCAATTCACGTGGAATTTGCGCAGAAGTTAAATGCGGCGCCTTCCATTGCAAGTTGATCTCATCCTCGACAAGATCGGAAAAAGCAATGGTATCAACCGCGATGTCAGCACTAAATGGAAATGGATCTTGCTCTTTGTAAGGCGTAAAAGTAACTTTAGCTTGACCTCTGTATGCATCTGGGCAGGCACTATTGGTCCCAACTTGGTAGGGCAAGCGCACTTTTTCATCACCGAAACCAAAAAAGTCTGTACCTTTGGTCCGATAATGTCCTTGATGAAACTTACGGGTTGCCATATTCGGTCCCTTGAATTGAAAGTGAGTGGCACGTTGATCAATACAGCTTTTGATACGTACGGTAATGGCTTTCGAATGTTCTGGAATGGCCATCGGATCGGTTTCAAAACCAATGGAACCACCATGATTCATCACGACAGAGCACATCTGGTCACAGGCTCCATATTGTGTAACATCGGTTGAGCCAGCTGCATTGGCAGTGCATTGGGTCTGGGCACTGGTCAGTGAAAATGGCGATACATTACAACTTTGTGCCTGTAGACACTGATCCATACAGTTGGTGTATGCATCAATCGGATCATGGACAATGGTCTCAACCACAGTAGGGTTGGGAAATTCGATATAACAGTTCAGGGTGCCATCAGGACAGAGCTCAAGTTCATTGCTGGTCTCAATGACCGTTGTGGTCGTACGAGGTTCAGGCGCTTGCAATGGTTGCTGACAAGCTGTTAAAACAAGTGCAAACAAAGCAAATAAAGCATGCCCCAAGTATGTGCCTTTTCTATGCATACTAAAAGATAATTCAAGGTTCGTGCCAAAAAAAATCAATATAAGATATTGAAATAAAAAGATTTTTTTCTTAAAATCATGAAATCGACTGAGCAAAAAAACAGCATGGGGTCGATTCCTGGGGCAGTTATAAAACGAGGCAGTGCTTGTCTTGCTTGCAAGGCAAATAGGATAAGGAACAACAAAAGATCAAAATGTATGGCTGACCAAGCAGGGAAAAAATCATCATCAATGCTTGTTTTTACTGTTATATCATTCACACTAAAAAACAATCACATAGCAAGGAGACACGTTTGATTCGATTGATTGTATGGAAACTATTATTTGGCTTGGTCAATCTGGGTAAAAAAATAACCCAAAATAGAGGACTGCGTGTGTGGCACTTTGTCTATGGCGCCAACATCGATAGTGAGGTGCTTACAGTTCGAGGCGTAGACGTTCTGCAAAGCCAAGATTATATTTTACAAGATTATAAATTTGCATTTACCCATCCTGGCCCATATGTAGGACAGAGTTTTGCAGATGTACGCTACTGTCCAGGTGAGAAAACCTACGGTAAACGCTATCTGATCTCAAAGTGGGATCAAATTCGCTTGCATTTATTCGAATTGGCCTTGATTTTTGATCTGCATAAAATTGTATGGTTACAAGCGCAAGGCAAAGAGTTTTATTTTTATCAGGCCCGTGATGTACAAGAAAACCTTGCACCTTTTTGTGACTATCGAGACAAAATCATCAAGGCGTATCAAAAATCAGGATTGCATATTCCATCTTATGAAGCAGTGTTATTGGACCACCCCTGTTTGCTTGCAAAACCTGCGCAAGTCGAGGGCTTTCACCTAAGGCATCCGCCCAAAACCAAACACAAATGGGTGTATCAAATTTGTTTACACTATGAGCTCTTGGCCCAGCGCTACTTAATGGCGTGGTATCCCCACAAAATTACAGGCGAATAGTTAAATGATAAAAATATTTTTGGTCACCAACAGTTTGTACGCTACCCAGAGTATTTAGGTAATAGACTTCGTGTCATTTTTTAGTTCAATTCAAGTTGGCGCATAAAATATGATTTACAGTCTTGACCGTCTGGAAGTTGTTTTTTAAGATGGTTGATCAAAGTTTTGTAGCGTTGTTTGATGTCGCTTTTGGATTCAAAAACCCCTTCGACACGGCTGTTGGGCCAATCCGCTAGCATGTCATCCATCGTGGCTTGCAGTTGGTCGATTTTATGACAAATATCGTCGATATCTATGGGCTCCGATTGACCGGTTTGTAAAAAAAGCGCATTTTTATCTTCCTGTTCAAGCCTTTTTAAACGGGCTTGCACACGATCGCCTACCTTTTTTATAAACTTCTCTCTTCTTCGTTTCCTATCTAACGGTACATATTTACCTTCATAGTAAGTACTTAGTTGTTGCAAATCTTGATCGAAATAATTGAGATCAAAAATTTCATCGCATACCCCTTCATATTGAATTTCAGGACCGGGCTGTTTGATCCAATCACCATCTGGATCAAGGTAGTGGTCGGCCATAAAGTCGGCCAAACTCATTTGAAGTTCAGTGATATCTTTGCCATCAAAATAATAGACTTCTAACAGGAGACGTAGGAAATCTTTTAAATCTTCAGCCATGTCAGCTTGACGGGTGACTATTTGATCTTGCGCGATCATAGAGACATTTTGGTCGATCGTGTCCATGCGCTGATCAATGACAGTTTCTGGATGATCATCCAAAGATTGAAAAAGATCAATGCCCGGCAGATTTAACGCACTAAGAACATCTGCATGGATGGCATCGGTAGAAAAAACGCAGTACGGAAGGTAGTTTTTATTTTCTTCCACGTTGACTCTTTTTATACCTGCAATGACTTGGCTATAAATATCTTCTAGCATTTGTCTGGTGTCATCTCTGTCTGTAGGGTCAGAAAAAGGTTCAAATGTAGCCAGTTTTTTTTGAATTTGCGTATCAATAAAATCAGGGCTCAGCGCAAAAAAAGTCTCGGTTTGTTGATAGACCTTATTGCCAGTTAAAACCAAATGACCCGACTGGAGGACATACAGATGACTCGGGTTTTTTGTATAGAGGTGGTTTTTGGCATGAGCATGGGAAAAAGGTAGGCATGAAAAAACCAGCCATAAAATAAGCTTATGCTGTCGACACATGAAAATGACCCCCTGTAAAAGTATAAGGGAGGGTAACAAAAAAGACATACAGCGTCAATAAAGGATCAATAGAAACCCCAGCTGGATAAGGGGGGCATCCAGCTGGGGCATGAGGTACTACGATTGAATTTTGATTTTATGAACCTGCTCGACTTCAGCTTTTTTTGGCAGGGTGACGGTGAGTAAACCATTTTTGAACTTTGCAGTAACAGCTTTTTCATCAATGGCAACTGGCAAAGTCAAACTTCTATGGAACGAACCATACGTACGCTCAACCCGAACATGGTTTTCATCTTCTTTTTTGCTTTCATGCTTTTTTTGACCTGCGATGGTGACCACACCATCTTTAAAAGATAAATCGATATCTTTTTCGTCAACGCCAGGCATTTCTGCAGTCAAAGTATAATGCTTCTCATTTTCCTTTACATCAATTGCAGGAACAAAGTCAGACGTACGCGTTGTAAATCCGTCTTCGAAAAATGGCAATGGATCAAAGAAAGAACGAAATGCTGGGCTATCTTGTAAACCAAAAGGTTTGTATTTTATTAGTGTCATAACATAAGCTCCTTTCTAGTATGCTCTTACCCAAAAGCTAAGCACCAAAAAAACAATGTCAACATCTCAAAAAAAGATACGTTCCACAAAGGTTGTGCAGCAAGCTGACATCAAGAAAAAACGAAGCATAAAATAAGTTGTCAGTATGAAAAAACGATGAAAATGTGTAGTTATGAAAAACCGAAAACCTCTACCATTGGCGTTTGCAGGATTACAAATACATCCAGGTGAAAAAAAAAGAATTGAAATTCCAGTCTCACGTTTACCAACACAAACCTGGGTATCCATTCCGGTACAAGTGATCTATGGTGAAAAACCAGGACCATGTATAGCACTCATTTCAGGCATTCACGGAGATGAAATCAACGGTATGGAAGTCATGCGCGAATTGGTTCCACACTTGGATCCGAAAACCATACGTGGCTCTATTATTATGGTACCGGTGGTCAATGTTTTTGGTTTTTTGAACAATGAGCGCTACTTACCCGATCGCCGTGATTTGAATCGCTGCTTTCCAGGTAATCCCAAGGGATCGATGGGAGCGCGCCTAGCGCATTTATTTACACAAGAGATCTTGCATAAAGCTGATTATCTGATTGATTTTCATACCGCAACGGTAGGGCGGATGAATTATCCGCATGTACGTACAAACTTGCGTTTGCAAAAAAATGCTGCATTGGCAAAGATGTTTGGCGCAGAAGTCATCATGCATACCAGCCCTACCGAAGGAACGCTGCGAGATGCAGCTCGAAAATACAAGTGTCAAGCCATTGTCTTTGAGGGCGGTGGTCCGAACGTATTTAACAACGAAGTCATTCAAAAAGCTGTTTCCGGAACATGGAGCGTTTTGCAAAAACTTAAAATTTGCATGCCGCCGAAAAAAATCAAGCCCAATCCAAAAAGCAAACTTTACAAAAGCTCGACGTGGGTACGCGCCCATCGCAGTGGAATTTTTCGATTGACCGAAAATCTCGGGGACGAAGTAGAGCAAAAACAGCCTCTCGGGATCATCTCCAATATTTTTGGCGATACCATTGCAAAAGTCAAAGCGTCACAAAGCGGCACCATTATCGGCATGGCCACCGATCCTAAAGTACACAAGGGTGAGGCTATTGTACACATTGCAAAAACTTCATAAAATAGTTTACGGGATCATGTACTTATTTTTTTCTTGGCAACAGGCTTGATTTTGACTTTGCCGTCTTCAGAAGTGATTTTAAAAGTTATATCATGGCCTTTGTGTTTTTCCTGCAGCAAGGCTTTTTTGCTTTCAAGTTGCTGCTGGAATTTTTTGTAGGAAACATTGGATAGAGACTGATTGAGTTGATCTTTGGCCTGCTGAAAAGTTTGATAAAGTTTGTACATATCATCACTTGATTCGGACGTTTGATTTGAAACACCAGCAGGGCGATTTTTTTCATGGAGATTGGCTTTAAACAAATCTCTTTCGTAGGAGCCTTCTTCAATTTTGCGCAAAATACGATCCCAATACGTACAATAGGTATTAAAACGGGATATGGCTTGCTGATACCGAAATTTTAGACGGGCGTTCTGAATGGGGGTGCCATGATTTTTGCGGACCAAGTTACCTACTTTTTCACGTAAGCGCTGTGGATTTTCACGGGTCAGCCCCAAAAAATACTGCTCATAATCTTTCCGTAGGCGTTCCATATCAGTGACAAGTTGATCGACATCCTTTTCAATTTGATCAACATTCTGAAAACGGGTCAAGGCCATAACGTGTTCTTATTATAGCACTTTTACGGGAGAATCGTAGATAAGATCGTGTTCGTGCAGTAGGTGCGTAAGATTTGGTGGTGTTTTTGGCTTTTAAGAGGCTTTTCGTAAAGGACCTTAGAATTTGTATGATACAACTTTAATGGGTTAGGTATTCATTAGGCATTTTTGGGAGCTTGATGCCTGGCATGGCTGCAGAATCGTTTTTAGCGTTTTGTCCATCCACTGCTGTAGTGATGATCCATAAAAGAGTACTTTTCGCGCCTGTGCTAGACAAGTGGTATCGGCAATTGTCTTCTCCCAAAGGATATCAGAACCGCTATAATTGGCGTTGACATATAATGCGTAGCATTATATGTGCTTATGACATCATTTAACTGCCTGAAAAATAAGAGGGGATATATGAAGATTTTCAATTGCAATCATATAATGAATGGTCCTCGTGCTATGTATATTTTGGTACTTGTTGCAATTTTTTGTAGCAAACCAACGCTCAGCTTTGCACAGTACTACTTTCACAAAGATTTCCCCTTTGCATATGATACAGGACGATCGGAAGACAAAATTGAAAGTACAATATTTCAATTTGATCGCTGTTATACATTTACAATAGATATAAGTAGAAATATCTATTTTGACAAAATTAGAGCGTTCTATGAAAACTATTATACAGATCGACAAGAAGAACAAAACGAGACTGAAAAAACTTTCAAAAAAAACCCGAAAGTCACGATAACATTAGAAGCAAAGATCTATAAAGATGGTTCAGGACCATCTATCCCTGTTTTTTTTGAAGGTAATTACTTTCATGAGGAAAACCAAAATAATTATGTTGATTGTTGGCGACCTATCAATAAAGTTATCTGGTGGGAAACCGATCCCACAAAATATCTCAATGAGCAGAATAAATTTTTTGATTATCAAGGAATGTCAGACAATACTGAACGGTATTTTTCCATTGAAATCCCTGGGAATATTACCTTCCCAAACAACAAAATATATATTTTCTTTTCTTTCACATCAGATGAAGAACCAGTTGACAAAGATGGGTCACCATGGAAATTTTCTCCAGATCCATTTGAACTTGTGTTAGATGACTCTCCTCCGATTCCTGAAGTAAATATACTGTATGAAATGATGCAGTCAAAACGGGATCAAAGTGTTGGAACCGAAGACATTCCTTATATCAATTATGGTGATGAAATAGGAAGAAATGCACTTCACTATGCAGTACAATTGAATAAAAAAACCGCCTTACATTCTTTGCTAAAGAATCAAGGGTTGGATCCAAATATTGGAGATGCATTTGGATATACTTCGCTTCACTATGCAGTGATGTATAATAGAGGTGATATGATTGATATTCTTTTAGAGTATTGCGCAGATACTGAACAAAAAAATGCCTATCATGCATCTTCGAAACAAATAGCCAGTGAACTTGGTTATAATACAATTGCAAATAAGCTAAAGTTTTCTGAATATAATAACGATTAGTGCGATCATATGAAAATGAATGCAAAATGGTTCTTATAGATATTCAAGCAAGATTATCATCAGGGTAGAATCGTAGATAAGATTGTATTTGGGTAATAAGTACGCAAAATTTGTTGATGGTTTTGACCAGCCTGCGCGCGTCCGATCGCACCCATTTGACTTAAACCAACACCATGGCCGCGTCCACGACCAGTAATATGTAACTTGGTGACCAAACCTTGTGCGTTTTTTTGCAGGTCCAGCACCATCAAGGAGGAAGGCAGCCCTTGCAATTTTTTGCGGATGTTGAGCTCATTGACAATATTTGTGGTGCCGTTTTTTGTTGTAATGCGTAAGGCAATCGCGCGCCCTGAAATACCCCGCTTGACGATGGCCATATCCAATACAGGACTACCAAAAATTTGCTGGAGATCTTTGCCAGAAAAATGGCGTTCCCATGTATCAGCATTGCTCGAAAATCTTGTATTGTTGCAATAGGTTTTTTCTTTGCGCTTGATGATGTCACGCAGAACCGTAGAATCGGATAAATCATACGCTTGCTTGGACAAAAAATCATTGGCTTGACCCTGATAGGCTGTGCCGGGTTTGGGTAAATGAACGTAAGCAGAATGACTAAAAATGATTTGTGCTTGATCCGTTATCCCTCCAGAGCTTGCATGATAAAATGTTTTAGCAAAATCGCCTTGCACTGTTTTAAGTACGTAATTGCTGGTTTGGGCAATGGCTTTTTCAACCGATGGATAGCGCTGGGTACTGCCATGATAGACCTGACACTGTGTGGTGACACACGTATAAAAAGGCTCCAGTGCGTAGTGTGACCAAAGCTGAGACAAAGTAAATGTACGCGCAATGATTGCTTGCGCCTTTAGTGCCTCGATTGGCGCAGAGGGATAAATTTCGGCAGGCAGTACCCCAGCCAAGTAATGGGCAAGTGGCAATGTTTCGACAACGGTCAATTGCTCTTTTTGATTGGGCAGAATAAACAGGCGGTCTTTGACCGCAATGGTTTTCTTTTCTTTGCTGAGCAGTTTGACGGGAACATCATGAATCAAAACAGACTGACCGGGTTTGGCCATCAGCTCAATCACCCCCGTAAAATCTTGTTTGAAAGTACTATTTTTGGCAATCAGCCGACCCGAACCTAAAAGCGGGAGTTCAATGCGACCAATGACTTGGCACGACTGTGAAAACGCTGCGCGCAATTGTTTACAAAAAGCTTTTGCTTGCGTCTCACTTGGAAATTCGGCAAGGGATAAAAAATACCGGGTGAGTTGGTCCTTGGTGTTTTTTGCGTCCATTTTAGGAGGGCCGATCCATTGGGCTTGTTTAAACCCTTTTTCAATCCACGGTAGGAGCGCATTGTTTTCAAGGTGCTGGCCGGGCTTTTTGACTTGATAGTCAATACTGGCAAAATAGCGGGTAAGTTGCGGCCGAAGCAATTGATCAAAATAGACTTCCCAAGTTGCGCCCTTGGGAGAAAAAATATCCCAATAGCGATGCTCCTCATGTACGCGAATGCGCATATCATACTGCGAAGAAAAAACGATTTTTTCCGCGCTTGGAATGACACCCAAATGAATGTTGTCCGTGTCTTTGGCCGGTAGAACCCAAAAACTACGATATAGATCACGTGAGATTTGACCGCTTGCTGTGATACTTTTGGGCTCATGATGCACGATCGGAGGCGGCAGAATGATCGGTTGCACCACTGGCTTAGCGCACGAAAACAATAAGCACAGCGCTACAATGAATATCAAACGTGGTTTCATTATTCAGTTAAAAAGAAATCTTGCGCTTGTTTGTTTTGTTGATCTTCTGTCGAGTATTGTTGGGGCTGGGTATCTTCACGAAAAACTTCAAACACCGGACGAGCGGTTTTTTCGGTGGCCAATTTACCTGTTTCTGGATCGATTTGTACGTAGGTCAATCCTGGCGGTGTAAAAAAATCTTTTTTCGGTTTTTCTTCCAGTGCGCCTTGCATAAAATCAAGCCATATTGGGGTAGCCGTGGCGCCGCCACCTTCTAGGATTCCTAAAGGCTTGCGATCATCGTTGCCGATCCAAACCGCTGCCACCAAACCAGGTGTGTAACCGACAAACCAAGCGTCTAAATTGTCATTGGTCGTTCCAGTTTTACCTGCAGCAGGACGACCCAAAGAAATCGCGCGTCTGCCGGTTCCAGAAGTAATAACTTCAGATAAAAGATTGGTGGTGATAAACGCGGTTTGGGGTGAGAGCACGTAGGGATCGGGCAGGGTTGCCTGTGGATCACGGCCAATTTCAGCAATTTGCTCAATTTTTTGTTGTTCAAAGCGCTGCTCAAAAACACGATCGATCTGATGCGCGAGGTCTTCCTGAAAGGTCACGTTGGCATTGGACTCTAAAACTTTGCCATCGCGATCGACCACTTTGGTGATCATAAATGGCGTGGTTTTTCGCCCACCGGATGCAAAAACAGCGTAGGCTGTTACCATCTCAAGTGCGGTGACACTGGAAGATCCAAGTGCCAGTGAAAAATTTCGTTCTAGATCCGAAGTGATGCCCATACGTTTGGCGTAATCAATGGCTTTGTCGATGCCAATATCTTGCAAGATTTTGATGGTTGGAATATTGCGCGATTGAATCAAACAATCCCGAAAGATGGTGTCACCATAAAATTTACCTCCGTAATTTTTTGGCTTCCATGTGAACTCATTGGTAGGGTCGTCATAGACCAGTGGCGCATCGTTGATGATACTGGCTGCAGTATAACCACTGTCCAAAGCCGCCGCATAGATAAAAGGCTTAAAAGCTGAACCCGGCTGGCGTTTGGCATGTAGCGCGCGGTTGAACTCACTGCTTTGAAAATCATACCCTCCGACCATGGCCACCATTTCGCCATTGATTGGATCCATGGCAATAAGCGAGCCTTGTACCGTTGGGGTTTGGTATAGACTATACATGGGTAAACTTACCAAGTTTTCAGGTAAGTTTTTGGGTTTTGCGACACTCTCGTAAGGGGCTTTTACCCAAATCACGTCCCCGGTTTGAAATACTTGTGAAGGTTTTTTGATCAGGTGGTTTTTCCAGTATTGCTCAGGATCGGGCTTTCTGGCCCAATGATAATGCTCCAATAACATCAATCCTTCATGGATGCCGAGCTGCAGATGCACCCAGCCGGCTTCATCATCCAATGCCAAAACCAAAGCTTGCAGCGTACCTGTGTCAGAAATATGCTGCTGGGCTAAAGTATTGTTGATAAAATTTTCTCGGTCAGCTTCGGCAATATTTTTGATAACGCCGCGATAGCCTTGATGTTGATCAATACTCTCAATGCCATTTTGTAGCGCTGTGGTCGCAGCCAGTGCAGGTTTGATTTGCAAAGTGGTATAAACTTGTAAGCCTTCTTCTAAAACTTTTTGCGCGCCGTATTTGTCCATCAAGTAAGTCCGAATGTATTCAACAAAGTAGGGCGCAATTTCGTTGTTCAGATCAGCACCTTTTTTGATGGTAATTTCCTCGACAATGGCTTGGTCATACTCGGCTTCGGTAATTTTGTCTTCTTCTAGCAAGCGTTTTAGAACATAAAGCTGTCGGGCTTTGGCTTTTTCATAGTCCTTTTTTGGATTGTCGCGACTTGGGGCTTTGGTCAGTCCGGCAATCATCGCCATTTCTGCAATGGTCATTTGCCCTAGATCTTTACCAAAATACACTTCGCTGGCCGCTTGTACGCCATAAGCAGAATTGCCTAAGTACACTTGATTAAGATACATCTCTAAAATATCGTTCTTACTAAAAAAATGTTCCATAAAATATGACAGGAAGATTTCTTTGATTTTCCGGGAGTATTTTTTTTCAGGCGAGAGCAAAAGTGCCCGCGCAACCTGTTGTGTAATGGTGCTGCCACCTTGCTTTTTGTAGCCGGCTTGGATGTTTTTGATCATGGCACGAAAGATGGCGATAAAAGAAATACCACCATGTTCATAAAACGAAGCATCTTCAGCCGAAACAAAAGCTTGCGCTAACGTCGCAGGCATTTCACTTAAAGGCACAAAAAACCGGCGCTGCTTATAGTATTCACCAATTTTGACCATTTCTTTCGAGTAGACTTCGGAGGCAACGGTTGGGCGATAGGGTCGGATGGAATCAACCGAAGGCAAATCTTTTAAAATGGCAAGTGTAATGATGCTGACAACGATAAAACCAAGCAAAAAGCAAATCAGCGCAGCTTTGAGATAAAACGTCCAGGTCAATTTTCGAATCTTGTCTAACATGTCTACTATATCGATGAAAAGTTGTTATACTATACTTTGCCGCAATGAAGAACAACGTTCTTTTTTATCTGCTTTTGTATGCCAGAGCATGGGTTATAGTATCGAAATACAAGATATGACAAATATAGCCAATCCAGTATCAACGGAAACAGAAAACACATGCTATCATTATATGTACAAGATCCTATGAACACCTTGTGCATATTCAAACATCTCGATGCCACTTTCCAACAATCATCAAATTGGGACCCATTTTATTGCAGATACGATGATATCGATGTGCATATACTACAGCATTGTAAGGTTCAGCCGAAACGCGTAACAACATGTTACTTGGAGATATACAATGCCGGATGAATACTTGCGAAGCTTAACGAAGGAGGCATTGTATATCTCCCACCATTTCGTTGTATCCAACAAACTTTCGACGAAGTATGTAAAGCTAAGATGAAAATACGATATGCGTTAAATGCTTAAGTGTACGACTAGATCAAACCATTCTTGTTATTTTATATTGCATCTGTCATTTGTTATTTATTTTTGCAGCCGCAGCTTGCGCGCAGCGCATACCATCTATTGCGGCACTTGCGATGCCGCCGGCAAAGCCAGCACCTTCCCCACATGGGTATAAATTTTCTACTGTAGGGTGCTCCAATGTTTTTGAATCTCTAGGGATGCGTACGGGTGAACTTGTTCGGGTCTCAAAGCCCAGTAATGTAGCCTCGTCAGTTACATAACCTTTCATCGTATTGCCAAATTTCTGTAGTCCCGTTTTCATTCTGTCCACGATGCCGGAAGGTAGCAATTGATCTAATTGCGAAGAACGTAGCCCTGGTTTATAACTGGATTTGGATAAAGTTTGTGAAAGTCTTCCCGATAAAAAATCTGTCATGCGCTGCGCAGGGGCAACTTGTCCATGCCCTCCTGCTTGTTTGGCGGTTTGTTCCAAGTGTTTTTGATAAGCGATGCCTGCCAACACGCCATGGGTAGCATGATACATTTGGGTGTCTTCAGGCTCAACCGTAACAACCATACCACTGTTGGCAAACGCAGAATTTCGCCGGGACAGACTCATGCCATTGACCACAACCTCATCATTTTCCGTGGCGGCAGGAACAATATAACCGCCGGGACACATACAAAAAGAATGCACGCCACGTTCATCAATTTTTGTCGCAAGACTATATTTAGCCGCTGGAAGCAGTCTATGTCGTGGCTGTCCATGGCTAAGGTGATATTGAATCTGATCAATAAGCGGTTGTGGGTGCTCTATACGTACACCGACCGCAAAAGGTTTTTGCTCAACCGGTATTGCTTTTTCAACCAGCATTTTGTAGATATCCCGGCTGGAATGACCGGTGGCCAAAATCACAGCATCGGCCAGGAACTCTTTGCCTTGCGCTGTTTGCAAACCGATGATTTTGCTATCTTGGATCAAAAAATGTACAACTTTTTCAGAAAAATGCACCTGGCCACCAGCGTGCAATATGCTCTGGCGCATTGCTGTGACTACTTTTGGCAAGCGGTTTGAGCCAATATGCGGATGCGCATCGATAAGAATTTTCTCCGGGGCGCCATGCGCGACAAAGGTTTCGTATACTTTGCGCACTGGCCCTCTTTTATCTGCCCTGGTATAAAGTTTACCATCAGAAAATGTACCAGCCCCGCCCTCACCAAAACAATAATTCGAATCGGGTTCGATATGGCCATGCAAAGTAGCTTTGGGCAAGTCATAGCGTCGATGAAATACATCTTTTCCGCGCTCTAGAACAATAGGTTTACAGCCTAACGCGATGGCTTCTAGCGCTGCAAACATGCCAGCTGGTCCACACCCAACAATCAATAGCGTCGGTGCATTATCGGGCAGTTCTTTCAAATGGGGGCGCAGCACAACTGGATCAGGGAAATCTTTTCCCATAAATACTTCTAGGCGCAGACGCACTTTAATGGTTTTTTGTCTGCTATCAATGGAATGTTTATGGATGCGCAGCTGATTGATTGTATCGGGCTTAATGCCAAGCATACGCGCCGCTTCTTTTTTCCAGAGGTCTTGGTTTTCAGATGTTTCTAGAGGAAGTGTAATATCGACCAGTTTCATGATATCCCTACATTGATATTGGGTTGCCTTATTGCATCGTCAAAACACATGCGCGAAAAAGGCGTAGCATTAGCTTGCTTTAAGGTTTTTCATATACAGCTCGATGATTTAATTCAAGACAATACGTGCGCAAGTTACCTCAGAATAACCTTATCGAACGATAAAATCTTGCTGGTGTAGCTCATTGGCTTGAAAATCACGGTAGGGAGAATCCTAAAACTTCACTGCGTATTGATAACCGGCAAAAAATAGGAAAAACGCAGAGCTTTGATATACTCCCATAAAAATATGCAAAAGCATGCACACAGTAGGTAGGAACATATGACAGATCCCAAAAATAGACGTAAGTTTGCGCGTATTGAGCTGGCCACACAAGTCAAAGTGGTCTTTCGCGAAAAAGACCAACGCGATTCCATGATTTTGCAAAATTTAAGTGAAGGCGGTTTGTTTTTGGAGTCCAATGTTCTTAAACCGATTGGCACAGTGCTTGATTTTGAATTTCGGGTAGAAAACGAAGGCCAGTCGATTCAAGGCAAAGGCATTGTACGGTGGGTCGAAGAAGATCCACTGCGCCGCAAAGGCATGGGGATTCAGTTTTTAGAGCTCAACGAAATGGGACAGGAAGTGCTGTCAAAGCTGTATAAAGAAGTCAAATCTAGAGGGTAAATACATTTACTTGTGTTGAGTAATAAAAGTGCTTGATAATTTTATAGGTGTCGAATCATAGAATAAATCAATAATCATTGTTATTTTATTTGCTTTGTCATTTGACTCAGTAAATCCTGTACCGACATGTTTATTAGAAACGCCGCACATAAACTGGGTACATATGGACGGTTGGGTTGGGGTAGCATATTGATTATAGCTTGGTGCAAGCTTTCTTTCTGGCATCCAACTTATATCAATTGTTATTTCTTCTCTATCTTCAAAACGGATGGGATGGTAACGAACTCCGGTAGGAGATGAATCAAGTGTTTTAAAGTGTTTTAAAAGAAATAGATTCTCGAGTAATTTTAGAAACTCATATCCATTATGCGCAGTTGCATAACAATCATAACAGTCTGTACAATGTGTCCAAAAATAAGCCCAGCTATCGGACCATCCTGGTTCATTTCCTTGATTTTCAACAGATATAAAATCTCTATAAACAGCTGCAGCAGCCCTTATTTTAAGAAGTTCTTGGAATTTTTCGTCTGAAAACGTCGAAAAGGCGGCAATGATTTCTTTGAGATACCGATCTTTTTTGGCTTCAGCTATTGTAGTCTCATCAAACTCTGATTGAAAAATTTCGATGATGCTTATTACAATGTCAGAAGGTATAAGGGTGTCTTTGTAATACATTTCATCAAAGTAATACGCATAGCCATCAAAACCATATTCTTTAAGTTTTTTTATATTCTTAGTTTCAGCTCTCATCCATATTTTGGTTTGAATTTCACAATCATCAGCTTCTACACAGATTTGAGATGAAGTTTGTGCAGACAGTGAAAAAGAAAAAAACAGCATACATCCTAAAATAATGATCCTCATTGCTTATCCTTTCCATATATACATATCGAAAGTCAAGTACAAACCAAGGAAAGGGTTTATTTAGACATGTGTGTATCACTTTACGATAAGAGATATGTTCCATAGCTTGCAAAGCAGTACATAAGGTAAGATGCTGTACCGAGGTTAATAAATATGCAAAACAGAATGTTAAATGATAAAAAATCAAATAACGCAAAGCAATGTATTTTAATTTTTCGCGCAAAGCTTTTTATTTAAGCGTTTACAAGAAACGTAAAGAAACACGCTTGACAAAAAAATGTGGAGTCCATATATCTTGACCAGCATATGATTTGCACGCAACCAACAAACCATCGTTCGTATGGGGTTTTTCAAAAACATAAGTGTGTGGTAAACACACTATGGCAGGGGAGATAGTAAGGAGCATCATGGTAGCTATTCGTATGGACGCATCTGCGCCAAGAATTCAAACACTGAAACTTAACATCACCAATCACTCTAACATCCATCCTTTTTATGAAAGATGTATGGGCTTGCATGAAAAATTCTCGGAACATCCGCCTACACTGTTACACACGGACGTGAACAAGTTTGTCAAAATTGTTGGAGAACAAGGTGTACAAAGAATTTGCATCGAAGGCAATGAGCCTTTGGCACGCAAAGACGTTGCCTCGTTTATCAAAGCGGCGCATTCATACAAAGGCATCAAAGACGTACGTTTGGTGACCAATGGTACGCACCTTAAAAATTATGCCGATGCGCTTCGCAAGATGGGTTTGAAAAAAGTCGACATCTACCAAATGGATACATTGAACTTTATCAAATACCAAAAACTCAATGGCAAAGATGCGCTTTATCGTGTGCTGGATGGCATTGAAAAAGTAGAAAAACTTAAATATGCTGATATTCGCTTGAACATTTTGTTACTCAATCAAATCAATAGCGACGAAATTGTCGAGATGGCGCGCTTGACCCGCGAGCGCAAAATTCATATTCGCTTTATGGAATTTGCCCCGACCAGCGATGAGCGTAATCCGTATGCCGATCGTCCTATCTTAAGTGTGGTTGATGCCAAACGCATGATTGACAACTATGAAAAACTGCAAATGGAGTATGATTTAGAAGCTGACCAACCTACGCCCATTTTTAAATTTGATGGCGCCGTTGGCACGATTTCATTTTGTAGCAGCAAAGACATTCAAGCGATGCGCGAAGAACCGCATATTGAACTTAATGCGCAAGGTATTTTACGTTCCAGTATCAATCCAAAAAAAACCATGGACGTTTTACACCATATTCGCAAAGATTCGAAAAACCCAAAATTTCGTAAAGCCATCGAAAAATTTGTTTTGCTAAAAGCAAGTGGTGCAAGAAGCAAAACCAACAAAACCACAAAGCCATCGAAAACGACGACAAAAGCCAAAAAAACCAGCAGTCGCCGCAAAACAACCAGTGCATCTGCCAGCTAAGCAAGCGCCATGGTGGTGAAATAGATCGCTTTTTAGGTAAAAATCTTCTACAATTATAGGGTGTTAGGTATTGGTACACCAGAACTTATTGTCATCGGATTGATTATCATTATTTTTTATGGCCCCGATCGCCTGCCGCAATTATTATCGAAGGTAAGCAGCGTCTTTAACGATATTCGCAGTGCCGGCCATGATGTCAGGCAGCAGCTAGGACGTGAGATCGCCAAAGTTGAATCCGATATTGTCAATTTTGGAGAAGCCTCGCACCGCGTACCACAGGCACCACCGAGTCATCACGATGGTGACGCCGATGAAAATCATACTGATCAAACACCTGACGAAAAACCCAGTGAGTAGAAAAATATGACAAAGCAGCAGCAAAATGTAGGCGATATGGGGTTTTGGCACCATTTTGGTGAACTGCGTATTCGTCTGATCAAAAGTGTAGGCATTATTTTTCTATCTTTTTGTGGTTGTTACAGTTTTCACAAACAAATTTTTCAATTGCTACGCTATCCATTTGATCAAGCTTATCAAACAGTACTAGGCAAAACACCGGTGTTGATCCAAACAGGAATTCTGGAAGCCTTTTTTGTCTATTTAAAACTAAGTCTATTGGCTTCACTGTTTGTCGCCAGCCCATTTATTTTCTATCAAGCTTGGCGTTTTGTTGCACCAGGTTTAAAAGTAAATGAAAAAAGACATATCATTCCATTTGTATTTTTGGCGACGCTGTTTTTTATCGGTGGCGCGCTATTTGGTTATTTCTTTGTTTTTCCCAAAGGGTTTGGTTTTTTCTTATCATTGACCGCCGATCAAAACATCGAAGCCCTGATCAAAATGCAAGATTATTATAAATTGGCAGCATGGATGCTGATGGGCTTTGGTATTTCCTTTGAATCACCCCTGATCGTAATGTATTTGGTTTTCTTTGGCGTACTTTCGCGTGACACGCTGATTCGAGCCTGGCGCGGCGTGATTGTGGGCATTGTGGTGTTTTCGGCGATCATTACACCAACGCCCGATCCTGGCACATTGATGATGATGTCACTTCCCTTGATAGGTTTGTATGGACTTACCATTGTGGTCACCTATTTTTTCCCAAATCGAAAAAACCGCGATGCTCACTAACATCATTGCAAAAGTAGAGCAATTTGCCAAACAAGCACAAACTCAACATGAACATATATACGCAAAACTCTTTGAAGCATCGATACAATCAGCCAAAGAAAACAATTATCCAGTAGCAGCTGTGATCATCAATGAAAACCAAGAAATCATCAGCCTAGGACGCAATCAAAGTTTTTACCCACAATTTGCATCAGGCGCACATGCAGAAATCAATGCAGTCAACGCATACGAACAACAAACCAAACACAAAGCCAACACCATGATCACAACACTCGAGCCCTGCTTGATGTGCACTTCCAGACTCACGCTTTCTACCATCGAGCATGTCTATTATATGCAAAGCGACCCAACTGGAGGCGGCATATCAACAATGGCAACCGCTCCAGCAGATTTCAAAAACTTAGCAAGCAAAATGACCTTCCAAAAAATAGCCAATCACCCCAAGGCCCAAGAAATTGCCAGCATGCTCTACAACCTAGGCGAACAAATATGGCAAAAAAATATTGCTGATATAAAAAAATAAAACAAGGCGAAAGCCTTGTCCAATAACAACCAAACTCCATCGAAAAAAAGTGATCACCTGACCATAGGCATAGATGCATTGCCTTTTCAATACTTGCGCAGCTGTTTGAAAAGGCAATGCATCTATGCCGCCCCAATGCCCATATAAACAAAGATCACTTACCGCCCAGTCAATCCTTCGCGACTCCAATATTGAAAAGGCTTTTCTATACCAAACTTGTAAACTGATTCGGTCAAAGCGGCCATGGCAAAAACAGCCGCTGCTTTATGGCGATACATGCATAAATTTCTAAATATAAATTTTGATAATTTATAATTGGGGATCATCCGGGCAAAATCAAAAAACAGTGCGTAATAAAGGTAACGATCCATAGATACATCACCTGTTTGGATATTGGGATCAACAGTTTGGTCAACCCCAAGAAAACCCAAGTCAATTTCGTCCCAGGCATATAAATCAAATTTTTCTTTGTACATAAGATCTGCGATCAAAGCGGTGATTTCCTCATGATAAAGCGGATCTTCCTCTGCAACATCATTCCATCCTAAAATACGCGTGACATCATCTTCTGTTTGGCCTTGGGTAAGAATGTGCTGCATTTTGTCTTTGAATTCTTGGATGAAATTTGGGTTTTCTTGCATAAATGTAGGGAACTGGTTTAGGAAATTTTCCAAGTTTAGTTCTTGGTTGGTGGCCATTCTAAAACGGCTTCGGGCAACCTCCATCTCAAAATCATGTCCCCACAAATCACCAAGCATGGCGTAACTTGGATCAATGGCACCAACGGTATTGAGTTCGCGGACAAATTGTTCAAGAATAGGATCAGGATCAACACCTTTTTTGCCAAACAAAATTTGATGACCGGCCCAATCGTAGGCCCCAACCTGACGTCCGGCAACCCAATCCCAAAACATTTTTGCAAAAGCGCCGCGGCCTTCTTTCGCAAAAGCGCCGGCTTTTAAGCTGGCACCAAATAACGATAAAATAACATCAAAACCAATAATTTTGGTCCAGTTTGCATCCTTGGGTTGATCCCAGCGTTGAATCGCATAGGCAGGAATAGAACCAGCTGCAGAGATCCATACCTTTACTTTTTTAAATTGAGCGCCGGATTGTTTACGTAAGGCAGAATAGGGCATGCTACATTGGGTATCAATGGATTTATACAGTTCTGTACGCTTCATCGCATATTGATGGGCATCATCGTCGGTAAATAAATGACCATTATCATGACGCATGTCTCTACCCTTTTTGAGTTTTTTCTCATAGTAGGTTTGATAACGATTGCGATGGCGAATAAAGCGCTCACCCAATGAGCTATCAGTAAACTCAGGGCGTGGAGGTAGGGCTTTGTTCCAACGGCCATAAGCATTGCGTTGACTGGTGTATTTCCAAGTGGCTACTTTCCATAAATCATAACTATTCTCAAAAATCTCTTGGGTGCGATGGGTTGCATAATTGGGATCAAAATACTTGGCCCACTCGGCAGGCATCTCCTTGATCGAAGCGTAATGGCGATTGATTTTGGCAAATTCCATGACTTGTTTGAGTGCTTTGACATGTTCAATTTCCCATTTGAAACCTTCTTCGCCATGTTCGATCAAGCCTTTACGTAAAGAAGTTAAAAAAGTTTCAAGTTCATTGTAATTGACTTCACCATTGATGAGGAGATCATTGACATATTCCCGAAAACGAGGACTTGTTGTTGAGGCATCAAAAAACTCATCGAGGAAGTTATCGAGGATTTGTCTTTTGCTTTGATCCTGTCGGCGCATGACTTTAAGCAAACCATCACTCTCATCAATAACATAGACCAAGTACTCACTGCTGCGATTGATTTTGATAAGGAGATCTTCGATATCACTGTTGCGCAATAAAGGTTCACCGTTAGAAAAAGTCAATCTGCGACAAGCATTAAGATGTTTGACCAAGGCTTGATGCATATCCAAAACGCCACCCGCGAGTCTGTGAAATGCCATGGTTGATTTAAGTAGTGCCAAACGGATGATGGGGATATCTGCAATTCGATTTCGTGTATCGCGCCACAGTTGTCCTACACTCGCTGCCATTGCTGCAAGAAGTCCTGCCGATGCTTCAAAAAGATGCGGATAGCGTTTGCGCAATTGCTCCATAGCTTCATCCATATTACGTGCAGGGGTGTTGCTTAAGGTGTTGATGATATCATCAAACTCGGCATCTGAAACAATCGATGGGTGACGAAGATCAGGGTTACTCAGAAGTTCATTGTTGGCATATTGACTGCGGCGTTGCAAACTTTCAACCATTTCTCGTCGAACTTGTGCGATTTCCCGGTTGATTGGTTTGAGCATATCTAAACTGTGCGAGATTTTTAGTCGTAAACGGGCGATCGCTTTGAGATCTGCAGCAACAAAAATAACCCCTTCAACTGCGAGCCAAAGTTTTTCCATGCGTTTATCGGCCTCTAACCCTTGTTGCAAAAGCGCTGCGCTCATCGATTGAAAAGAACCTTCCCAAGCTGACCAAGCGATGCGATCTTGATTGGCACCGATGTCAGCAATGATCGAATACATGATGGTCCCATTGACAATGGTAAGTAAAATCAATCCGCCTTCTGCAACAATGGCAATCGGTCCCCCGAAAAACATCAAGGGAATCATAGCGCCTTGACCTGCCAAAATGATATCAGAAATGATTTTTTTGGTTTTTTCATTGCTGCACAGATCATGCAATAAATCACAAAGATGCGCCGAATAATGTTGATCAGGATGGTCGACCAACCAGTCAAAAAAAGCTTGCACGTCGGTTTTGACCCATTTCGTTAAATAATCAGCTTGGTCATCATAGGATTTATAACTTCTGGATGCGAGCAAATCGACAATGTGCTTAAATTGCGTATCAATAAGTTCTTGGGTGCGGTCGGTAAATGTAGCAACCGTTGCGTTGAGCTCTTTATAGCGAAGATCATCAATATGTTCTAGATAGCTCTTGCCAAGATGTTGTCCCATGGTTGGATCACCCGTGGCGATCATTGCCGGCATTGATTTGGTACGTGGATTATGCAGTAGGTAACCATGATCCAGACAGCGGTCGTGCAAAGGTTTTTCGTGCCCTAACAAAGGCCTTCTTGGGTCATCTAAACCAATGGCCTCACGAAAAGACGAAAGTAAAATCAAATCTTTGACCCCTTTTTGTGAAAGCAGCATACCAGTTTTGGCTTCGACGATTAGAGCTTTTTGCATGAAGCTGGTGCGTTTTTCGTCTCGTTTTTCTTCCGGCAGGGCTTGGATCTGATCAAAATAACTTTTACATTCTCTGTTGAGCAGATTTGCATTTTCGTTAAATTGTTTAACAAAACTTTCAGTAAAAACATCTGTATCGGAAAAAACGGGTACGGCATTGTCATGATGAATATAGCGCTGCCGAAATCCTTCAATGGCGCCTTTGATAAGATTTTCATTATGAGGATTATTAAGAAATTTTTTCGCAGCATTTTTTTGGCCAGTAACGATACTAGAGTAAAATTCTTCATCAAAATTTTCTAAATATTCTTTAACGAAGGCAAAACTTTTATT
>JAGRMV010000059.1 GCA_020441045.1 Deltaproteobacteria bacterium
TATTACAAGTGATTTCAGGTGGTTAACGAAAGATGCTATGTCAACAGAGCGTCAGAAAAACCCTGTTTACAGCGCCCCAAAGTTTCATCTCGTTTCATTTTCTTGCAAAAAGCGATTGGCCCAATGCGATTGTCAATGCCCTTATTTCCACTTGGTCGCTTAAGCAGTCTATGACAGATATGCTGTCTTCAAAAAGCTTGGAACATTATATGATTAGGGCTGGGTTTGTCCTCGCAGTATGTTGATTCTTTGATCCCTTTCAGATTGTAAATGGTTCAAAAAACCAGCCTGAATGATGTCTTGTTTGGAAATCATCGGTAAGTCTTTACGAGTTTTGGGATCATAAGGATTGCGCAGAATAATCGAAATACCATGACTTTGTAGCGTGTGGATGATCAAAGGGGCTTCCGATGGTAAAACCATAAGTGTAATAGATCCATAATCTCGATCTTCTTGCGTGCCAGTCGACAAAACGGTGACATTCTGCAAAATGGTCATGGTCGTGTTTTGTCCCCTTGCATCATCGACGGTTGTCAATAAATCGATATGGTCTCCAGCTTCAATGTTATACGAAACAGAAGATATTTCATCAACAGGAATGGACAAAGCTCTATACCCATCTTCAATTTTAGAAGAGGCATTATCTAGTGCAAACTCAATATCCAAAGCACTTGATAAGATCATCTCACCTTCGTGGATGGTTCTTGCTACCCTCTGTCCTGCAAATTTGGGGGCATCACTTGGGTACAGTGCGCCGATTGGAACGTATTTCTCGGGCATGACTTCGATCCGCAAGTCTTCTTCTTTAAAAGCAGAACCTTGTTCAATGGTACGATCTGCAATGAGAACTTCAATCACAACTGCATCCAGACCAATACGCTGTTTCTGCTTTTCTAAAGCTTGATGGATCAGTGAAATGCCAAGAACTGATAGTACCAACATTGTGATCCAATCTTTTTTTTCGTAAATGAAACCAATCACATCCTTTTTCTTTTTATACATGATTACCTCTATTCGATTTATAGATAGCAGTATTTTGTTGTAGTTCTTTACAGCGCTGATGATGGTAAGATGAACGTTGTTTCTTACCGGTAAGATCTTCAAGGTCTTTTTTAAATGGTTTAACGACTTCAGATTCAAAGATTTTGTCGGAGAGTTTATCTACACCAGTTGCAAACATCTTTTTGAATTTTTTACCAACAATAGGCACATTCAGGGCACTGGGCGCGGGGGTTAGGGCAATATTTTTGGCCGACTGTATGAGTTCGTACACCCCGATCAATTGCAATGGAATCAGAGCAGAATAGGTTTTTGATTGATAAATAGCCTCCATCCACAACAATTGTCGCATATACCAGCCTGTATCTTGTAAAATCTTTTGTCCGGTAAAAGAGCGATTGATTCTTTCGTAGGTTGCCCAAGGCATACTTTTGGCGTTTTCATTAAGATCTGGCAAAAAATGACCTATCCAGGCAATGTTTTTGATCGGGAAAGCTGGATCTAAGGCAATGCTTTCGACCCTATGGCGATAAGCCACATGTTTCATCAGAATAAATGTCAGAGGTTGCTCGAGCTGCTGACATGAAAGATACCGAGATGAAAATTGGAATAGTTCATATACCCCCCGAATGAGATTCGGGTCTTTCGTAAAACCTTTGAACTCCTTACTCGTACCAGAAGTAAGGGTGTCATTTGGATGAAACGCAAATTTTATTGTGTTTAATGCTTGTTTGCGTTTACGAGAAATACTGTGCTTGTTGTTGGTGTTTTTATGGAGTTGATTTTGCATGTGCCATGCTGCTTTTTCGATCTGCATGGATAGAATAAGTCTCTCTGACACCAACGCTAAACCTGCACTAGTAGTTAAAAAAAGCAGTAAAGAAAAATACATTTCAATATTTCCGTATCTAGATTTGGGGAGCATATCGAGACCTATTTTTTTGATGGGTTGATGGGATTGCGGGACGCGCTTCTACAAGTCGGGCCTGATGGTTCATATTGTTTTCAAGTAAAGAGTGCGACCCCGTTACTTGCACTTGGCTTTGAACTTTGATTGTATCCATTTGGGGAAATGCGGTTTCGATGATTTTCTGCATATCTTTGATTCGATCGGGTGCAGGTAAAATCTGTTTACTGATATTTTGGATCTCGTCACGGAGCAGTGTCCGCGATGCTAAAGAAAACAAATCTTCACTGCGCATAAAAGGTTTGAGCCACTTATATGGCATTGTAACCGTCACCGTAAAACGAGAATGGTCGACAAAATTCTTGGTGGTTATTTTTTTAGGAATAGGGAAGGCTTTGATGCGGTTTTTTATTTTTTTATACATATCGCGTACGTCCGTACAGATCTCTGCTTCACCTGAAACAAAAGTATAGCGATAGGGTTTATTTTGAGTGGATGTATAAGAGCCTTCTCTATCGGCAACAATAAAAGAAGGAAGTGCATTGTACTTTGTATAAACGGCATTGGGGAAACTATAGGATAACAACTTTATAAACGGCTGTTTTGATATGCCTTCGGTAAGAGAAAATTGATAGATCCCATTGGCCTGGACAATCGACTGGTTGACCAATGGATTGTGTAGCAAAGCCTGCAGTTCAGGCAGGTTTTTAAATCGCCGTATCTCACATTGAACCATATTTTCATCATCTTGCACGCGTATGAATGGGGAAACCTGATCAGCGATCGTTGAATGACAAACATTCGGTTCTAGCTGTACAAACGTCTGGCGCAAACCTTGTAAAAGGGTCGAAAAATGTTGGATTTTTTTGGGGGTTAGTGGTTGTTTTAGAATGTCATCTGGGATCTGAAAATATTTGTGCAGAAAAAAAATAAACTGCTGGATATTATCTTTTTTGATTTCGTGGCAGAGGGTTGGAAAAACCTGCTGCTCGATTTGGCTGATTTCTTTGTCTATAGCTTGACCGATAGGTATCATGGCTTCGCTCATACGGACCAACCCTTGCACATACTCTGCGGCTGCCTTTTGCGCAAGTTGTGCAGCAACGGGGAGTGCAAAAGAAGATAGCCCCAACGCAATCAATGCTCCCATACCGACTCCAGCATAGATTTGGTATTGCGTGACCATTTCGTCTATACCATCATTAAGACCCGTAAGTGCATTTAAACTGCGCGCATACTCAGTTCCAATACGAAGTGCGGTAGCGTCAGCTTTTTTTTGTAACGAGATCTTTGTAATGAGCATATGGGTTCTTTCGATATTGCTCCATACAAAAGCGAGTGTTATGGCTAAAATAATAAGGGTGCTTGGTAAGGCTTGCGCCATATTTAAGCGAAGAAGAGAGCGGGTATTCATGGTTTGAAGTTCCCTATAGATTTGGCACATATGATCAGACCCCGATCTTGTATCTTCTGGCGTTGGATACATGCCGACGAAGGTAAAAAAGGTTTTAGCAGAGGGGAAATAGAAATGGTGCGTTGGTGATAGATCTCAATATTTTGGTCTTGTGGAAATTGGACTGTATGCATCTGAATTTGAATATTGCGATTTGCGAAAACATGATGATGAAGCCCTGTTGACTGCGTCCAACGTTGTATTTTTTGGCTTATTGCAAGGGTTTGGTCGAGGTTGTGATTTGATTGAAATCTGCTAACATAAAAGTTTTCAAATTCCGTCAGACATTTGATAAACGTATACTCACTCATGCAAATGATCCATGCGGAGGTAAAACCAACCAATAGGATCGTTTTGATACTTGAAAGCAGCATGGTGATTCTTAGATCGCAAGTTACGTGCCAAAAGATCACGTGTGACAGGGAATGATTGTATAAATATACAAAAAACATCGCGTGCTGGCTGCGCAGCCAGTGTAATGTATGTAATGTAAAGAAAGCGAAGTAACAGCATGAAAATATTAATTACCAACGATGATGGTAATCTTAAACCAGGGATTCATCATTTGATCGAAGTCATGAAAAAATTTGGTGAAGTTTTTGTGGTCTGCCCTGACCAAGATCAAAGTGGGACATCGCATAGCTTAACCCTGCATGAACCTTTGAAATATCAAGAGTTAAAAGAAAATCATTATGTGGTATCTGGCACACCAGCTGATTGTGTGCATTTTGCGCTTCATCATTTGTGGAGCAAAGATCATTTTGACCTGTGCGTTTCAGGCATCAACCATGGAGCTAATATTGGCGATGATGTTTGGTATTCAGGAACGGTCGGTGGAGCGATTGAAGCAGCGCTTAATCGTATTCCATCAATGGCCATTTCTATGCTGCCCAATGAGGAAAAAGAATATAATTTTCCCGCAGCCAAAGATTTTTTGACGACCTGGATGAAAAAACACATTGATGCATTATGGGAACAGGGGGTCGTGCCGAATATGAATATTCCAGCTTATTTTACTAAAGATGCGTATCAATGGACACGTTTGGGCCCGAAGCGTTATTTAAGTCATATTGATGTTCGTGAAGACCCAAGAGGTAACAGCTATTTTTGGATTGGGGGTACGCTTGATGATCTTGGAAGTGATCATGGAACCGATTCTTATGTGCTGGCCCAGAAACAAGTCTCCATTACACCTTTGAGTTTAGACCTAACCCATCTTCCCACGCTGAGAAAATTGACAACATGATTCGATCTATGAATGCCAAAAGAATGGTGGAGAAGTACTTGCGTCCACGCGGAATTACAGATGAACGCGTGCTGAGGGTGATGTCGCAAATCCCTAGGCATCATTTTGTGCCAATTGCATTGCATGAAAGAGCGTATTCCGATCATCCTCTACCGATTGGACAAGACCAAACCATCTCACAGCCTTATATTGTCGCTTTGATGACACAGGCATTGGCATTGCAAGGAACTGAAAGAGTCTTAGAAATTGGTACAGGATCAGGATACCAGGCCGCAATTTTGTCGATGCTAGCCAAGCAAGTGTTTTCTGTAGAAAGAATTCATGCGCTTTCTGTGCAGGCACGTAAAAACATAGAAACTCTTGAAATCCATAATATCAGCACCCAGTGTTCCAATGGCCAAATGGGATGGAAAGAATACGCTCCGTATGACCGTATTATTGTAACTGCTGCGATGCCCGATCAACCGTTGTATTTATTGGATCAACTTCGGGAAGATGGCATGATTGTCGCCCCCATCGTTGAAGATGGGCAGCAAAAGTTGTACAGATACATCAAAAGGCCTGATCGATGTGAAAGGGAATTTCTTTGCCAGTGCGAGTTCGTACCGTTTATCAATGCCTAAGTTTGATCTTTTTGGTGTCTTGCCATGCCCACCAGGGACAATTTTATCATGTACGAAGAGGTGATACGGCCACTCAAATTGCACATGTACATGATATTGCTGTGACAGATATCCAAAAGGCCAATCCCCAAAAAAATTTGAACCGTATCATTGCGGGTGAGCGTCTCTGGATTCCTAGTGTCAAAAAAGTGTCTCGTGGAGATGCTCAAGTCCAACAAGTGATTCATGTGCAAAAGCCAAATCCCAAGCAAAATGTTACTGTGCAAAAGAAAACTACACAAAGGAATAAGGAGACGCGAGCTACGATTTATTTTGATTGGCCTTACAATGGAAAAATCATCTCGGCCTTTGGCAAACACAACCTAAAAATGCATAACGGGATAGATATCGAAATTCCTTCAGGAGAATCGATACGGGCAAGTCAAAGCGGGAAAGTTGCATATGTTGGAGATGGTATTGAGGGGTATGGTCAAACAGTTATTGTGCAGCACCCTGATACACTGTTTACAATTTATGCTTATTTGGGGGGAAGCAAAGTCAGCAAAGGCCAGCCAATCAGTAGAGGACAATCGATTGGATATGCTAAAACGCAAAGCAATCCATCATTCTTTCATTTTGAAATCCGTAAAGTCAAGACGGCATTGAATCCAGAAAGTTTGTTAAGTCGTGATAAATAGAGAGCAATGTGCAGCATACGTTATTGTAACTCTTGAATCATATGGTGTAGATCTTTTTGGAAAATGTGGATGAGTTGAAGTTCTTTTTTCTCAATTTTTTGGCTCAATGTGCAGCTTGTTGCGTTGACTTTATTACGAAGATGTTTCGCTGTTTTTCGGTTAAATTTTTTATCTAGCTTAGAAATTTTCTTTTGTATTTTTTTTATGGTTTCATCTGACCGTGCATAGGTCTTGAGTATAACAATTGCAGATTTAATTGAAGCGATGCTGGTTTCATAGGTTGCGATATACTCGAGATAGGATTTGATTTTTTCTTTTGCCAACTGTTTTGTCTTTATATGCCATGTATAATCATGTAACGCATAGATAAGGGATTTTATATAATAATGCGTTAAAGTTAATTCGTTACATTTGTGCTTTTTGTATGCAGTCAGCATAGAAGGTAGAGAAGCGTTTGTGTCCTTATCTTGCGAGCAGTGCATTTGGGTTATCTTGTATGGTAGAGTGTATTTTGCCGTTGAATCTGCCTGCGGTGAAAATGCGCGCAATGATTCGATGGCTAAAAGCTCATCTTCAATAAAAGCATGTGTCTGAATATCTCCATTGGGGCGGGTAACTTCCGTATCGAGTTTTATAGAAACTTTCTTTATGAGGTTGTTGATGTCACTGGAACATACCTCGGTATCCTGCGCAAGCCCCAAAAAGGGAAAAGTCAAAACGACAATAAAGTAAACGCTCCTCTTTTTTTTCATCACCACGCTACCACTATATCTTAGTTTCTTAGAAAATAGTGGCAGATCATTCAATATCGATCAAATTGCCTTATCAATGGTGTCGCATTTGATCAACTGCACTTATTGTGCACCTTGACTAAAATCATCCAGTGAGCGACGTTTGACTTTGTTTTTGTCCCATTTATCACCTTGAATCTCTTTTGGGGTTCCGTTGAGAGCGTTGGCAACTGTCCCAAATCCTGCTTGGATATTTTTCCCCACAGTACGTACAACACCAATACTGGCAATTGCAATGACGGCCAAAATAATCATATATTCAGTCATACCTTGCGCTTTATTTTTTTGTTTGTTTGTTTTCATATTGATATTTCTCCTTGTTGATGGATTGTTCTGTTATGGGTGGAAAAATGACACTTTGGCTTTGTTTTTCCCTTTGATCTATCCCATGCTGTATTTTTTCGAGCAAAGGACGCCGCATGGGGACGGATCTGCAAAAATACAGTCCCAAAAGGGGGAATAGGCAACAAAATAAAATAAGGCCATATTCTGTCAAGAACTGCCCATTATGGTGTTTTTGTTTTTCCATACTTCTGCCTTAGACTTCGCAAAAGCTATGCCAGCAATTTGCCTGGAATTTTCTCAGTAAACTGTCTATTATTCAGTCACATGTATGAATTTCATCTATTTGTTTGTGTTAATGAGCGTGATCAGCCTAAACAGGGGTGCCGAGATCGACAGGCCCATGATTTGGTAGAGCTGTTTCGCGAAAAAATCAAAGCGCAAGCCATCCCCGCAACTTGTCGAGTTAATAAATCAGGGTGTCTGGGAAAATGTGCTCAGGGTCCTGTCGTCGTTTTATACCCTCAGAACCAATGGTTTTTCAAGGTCACTGCCGAAAAAGTCGATGAAATATTAGCGACCTTTTTGCATGTATAGAACTTTTGCCATTTTTTGAATTTGGGAATGCGCATTTTTGTTTTTGCTAAGTTTACGCACATCATTGATATTTAGCATGCGCATAAATCGTAGGGCATTTTGCAACGGTGTTTTAGGATTATTGGCCAGGGCGTTTTGCAGAGAGTAGTGTCTGGTCCATTGTGAATTTAAGCAGATCAACCGCAGAATTTCTTCTTGGGCAGATTTGTTGAGTGCCGTGTTTAAAATTTCTCGGTCGGTAATGCGAGGGTTTTTAATCACTGCGCAAGCAACCAGTTTGTTTTTGTCTTTGATCAGTAGCGAGCGCGCTTCTTTATTACCTTTTAATGCAACTTTAATTTTTTGCGCTACATTCAGTTTTTGCACGGCTTGATATAGAGATAGTTTTTCTTCTTCTGTAGGTGGCTCATCTGTTTCTTTGGTGAGTTCTTCGGCGATATCATCGTCAGGCATTGCTAAAATTTGCTCAATTTCTTCAAGGGTTAATTCAGCTGCTTCACCCTGCATTTCAATACCATTGAGCTTAAGGAAGGAGAGCATTTTTTCGATATCCGACTGAAGAGCATTGGCATTATTGCGCACGGCCTCGGCAATTCTGGGCTCTTTAAGAAGTCGAACCTGGTTGTTCATGATCATCGTACAGATCTTCTCGCTTGCCGATGAGGCTAATTTTTCAACGGTTTGTAAACTGCAGTACTTACTTAACAGTACCTTTTCTAAAATAGTATCGTCATTAGGTTTACTCACTGAAATGATATGGATAGTTTTAGAATTTTCAATCTTGTCAATAATGTTGCCCAGAATAGGACTTGGCATTTCCATGATGGTTTTTTGCGCATTTTTTCTTATATCCAGATCGGTATCTTCTAAGAGCATGCCAAGTGCCTCTATTTGTACATTAGGAGGCATTGGGAACACCCCTTTGGCAATCATCAATTTCTTTTTGGGATCAGCATCGGGCTGCAATAATTTTTGAATATTATCAGGTATAGCCATAATAGGTTGTTTTCAGTATATTAACTGTTAATACATTATACTTCAATACAATGGAAAATAAACAAATAGATTCTCACCCATTTTTACCTAGATTGTTGTTTTTACTGTGTTTCATTGTACTTGCATTTACCTCGGTGCAGCTATTTGTGCATTTTTGGGTGCTTGCCATATTTGCGCTTTATGAAAAGTATATTCTGCCGATGAATGCATTTCGCAAGCCGTATTGGCATGGTTTGTTGCGATATTTTCCATTTTTCTGTGTTTTATTTGTTTTGTATGCAGGGTTTTTACAAGTAGGTCAAACACCTGTATTTACGATTTCGCTACGAGGTTATTCGTGGACGGTATTTCAAGAATCCTTGGTTTTTGCCGTTCATTATATTCTTTTATTTGTGGAAATTTTTTGGCTATCTTATTTGATCTTACATGAAAAAAAAATAGACCAGATTCAATGTTTTTTTCATGGCAGTTTGTTTTTACTAACCTTAAACTGGAACGGATCAATTCAGCAATCTAAACAACTGTTTGCAGTAAAACAGAATTTTGATCAAGCCATACATGCTCGTGGCGTACAATTTTCACGTACGCAAACGATTATTACTTTGTTTGCTTATAGTATGCGACATATGTTGATAAAAATAAACCGGCAGATTCCTGTGTTTAGACAAATGTGGAAAAGTAAAACTTTTTTTTCTCCAAAATGGCCTGAGCGATGGATTTGGATTGTTCCGATCTTTTTTTTTACAGCTGCTTTTTTAAAAGGGAGTTTTGCTTCTGAGCTTTATTTGAAAGTTCAGTTGCTTATTTTTGTTTTGGGCGTATCCATGTTTTACTTCATTGCAGTCTATCAATACGAAAAAATGTCTTCTCCACATACATGGACACTTCTAGATATGCTTTTGTTTTGTTTTTTTACGGCTTGGATCTGTTATCGTGTGTTTACAGTATCTTCTGATTTTTACATGGTGACATGGTTTGATTTTGTATTTGTTCCAATGTGGCCTGTGCATATGTGGGGTGCTTGGCTATTACTTTCGGGTAGCTTTTTTATGTTAAAAAGAGGACAAATGTGATCGAGTGTAAACAGGTTGATTTTAGATATCGGCGTTCACAAAAAAAGATTCTTTCACAGTTTTCTTTTCACTTTGAGGAAGCAAAACACTATTACATCAAGGGTGAGCACGGAGCAGGTAAATCAACTTTAATGAAACTTCTTGCGAGCCAGCAGTTTTCTTTTGTTGAAGGGGAGATGCAAGGAGATATCCTGCATTTTATTCCACAGCCGAGAATACTATTTTTTGATGCAAGGGACGTTGAATTGTTTTTTTACGAAAAAATTTATGATGAGTTCTATTATATACTTCGATGTGTAGGCTATCCAAGAAATAACATTGAAACCCAAATCGCATTGATCATGTCGTATTTTCAAATTGAAAGCTGGAGTCATCGTTTGGTTTCTGATCTTTCTATGGGAGAAAAACAGTATTTGAAGTTGATTTTGGCTATAGCGACAAAACAATATCAATTGATGTGCTTGGATGAGCCATTTTTACATTTGGATGATGTGCATAAACATTTCATTTTACAATACTTAGAACAGATCAGTCAGGACTTTGATACGTCATTAATTGTGATTGATCATCAAATTCAAGCCTGGGAACAATACTTTCACTTTGAAACGATAGAGCTAACTACGCAAGACGCATATCAACCTTGGTTTACATTGCCAGAAAATTATCAGATCAATTCTTTTCCTGAGCAAAAAGTCGACTTTATCAAAGCGCCATTACCTGCAATTCAAGAGCAATGTATAACACTTAAGCCTGGTCAAATAAATATGATCGTTGGGAAAAACGGCTCAGGGAAAACCACGATGTGCAAATATCTTATGGATATGTTTGTGCCAGCCAATATTGCCATTTCATGTAAAAGGATGCTCATGGCGGATGCCAAAACAATGTATTTTTATACCACCTTAGGTGAAGAATGGACAGATGTTGATGGCATCGACCTACATCCTTATGCAACGTTTTATTCACAACATTTAAGTTATGGGCAATGCAAGGTAGAGATGTTTCAGAGATTGCTTGCTGATGGGCCACAGCTTCTTATTTTAGACGATCTATTTGATGGCCTTCATGACTCTTATCGATCAGGTGCATATAGAATGATACAAGAGCTTAAAAACAAGGGGTCGATGATTATTCTAACGGGAACGCAGGATTTAGACATGGAGGGTATTGATGAAGTTATATCGATCTGAATGGTTGTTGCGGCACGGTTTAGGTATCATGCTATTATTAGGTTTTTACCCTTTGCTACAAG
>JAGRMV010000060.1 GCA_020441045.1 Deltaproteobacteria bacterium
ACGGACTTGCTCTTGGGGTCGCAAACCTTCGAAGGTCCCTACATTAAAATAGGCTTGGCTGGTTGTCACATAGACCACTTTGCCATGGGTTGTTTGTTCAAGCAATGTCCACGAGGCAAGCTGAGGATTTTGGCCATTATCTTCTTCAGCCGCTTGCGCCCATCGACATAAAGCTATGTTCAAGCAACACAGCATAACAATAACTATAGGCCGCATCAGTCCTCTTCTCCATCCGGGTGACAGTTGACACAAGCCGACCAGTTTTCATTGGTAAAAATAGACGAACTATACCCCCCAACCCCACTATGCTTACTGTTCATCTTGCTTTGCGAATGTTCATGGCAGCCGGCTCCATAACAACTAAAAGATGTAAAATCCGTCGCGATATAGGATCGATCCGTGCGCTGTTTGTTATGGCAGTCGGTACAGCCTCGAATCTGGGCCCGATGCGTTCCCGATGAGATTTTAAATTCGCCATTATGAGTTGAGATTGCATACACATCTGAATCAGGGTGGCACTTGAGGCAATATGTTGTTTGATAGCTATACCCATAGGGCGTGCTATTTTTTATACCACTGTGCTGGGTATCGGTTGTGCTTTTTTGATGTTCATGACAGTCAATACAACTGACGTTTGTATAATCAATGATATCGATATGGCAATCAACACATGCAAGGTCGCCATGATCGTCACCTGTGGAGATCGGAAAAATCGATGCCGAGTGCTCCTGTCTAGAAATATCATTGGCCAGACCTGATGGATGACAAGAAAAACAGCCCTCACTGTCAAAGGCATAATCTGTAACATCTGTATGAATGGCATTGGTGGCTGCTTCAATATGACAAGATGATGTAAGGCACGTAAATTGCCGAAAAGTATCATAGTCACCATGGCATATATTACAATCAACTTCAGGATGAGGACTATCGGAGGTCAAAAGTAGCGGACTATGGTTTTCCCAGGTGGGTCTTTGAAAGGAAGAATCGATATAACTGGTGTCAATACCTCTACAGCCAGCAAAGAAGAAAAAGACCATTGCCATTGCCCATATATGGTTTTTTTGTGCCATTTGTTCTTACTCTGCTATTGTAGTACTTTCTAAAAAGAATAACGTATTTTTGCATAAAGCATGAAAATCACAATGTTTTATATCATCTCCTTCACATTGACCTGCATCATACTGTTTTTAAGCTCTGTTAAAAAAACTTCACCGATGATTTTTGAAATCAAAGTCCAGGACAATGCAAATGAAGTCAAGGCTTGAAATATATCATTCAACTATGCTACATCTATACTCATGATTAGGGTACAATCTACAATGCAGCATATATATTTATGTTTTTTATCCATCGTTGCGATTTTGCCTAGCCAAGAGCTTCTGGCCCAGCAATTCAGTAGTGAAAATGAAATGATGTATATCAACATGGCGGCAACCATGTTGCAAACCAAGCTTGATACGACTTTTTCAGATTATAGTGGCATCTGGGTGTTAACACATTCGATGCTCACCGATACATTTCCCAAAAAGATGACCCAAAACAATCAGCAATGGGAAGAACGTCAATGGATGATTGAAGATCATACCGATAAAACGGCTTCGTCTTATACACGCAAGATACGGCCCACTTCCCCACCTACAATCACCATTAAACGTACTCGTCAGGACAGTGAACCACGCATCGATGATCCTTTCTACATCACGTTGACTCCATATCAAGATCTTTTGCAAGGGGAAATCGAAGCTGGCCAGATCAGCTCTTCCTACAAAGCATCCCACGATCAAACAAGTATCATTGCCAAATCAGCCGATATCGATCGATTGAACGGCCCATGCAAGATCACCGACAAAGCCAAGCATGTCTTGATTTGTCAATCGCGTACACTGAGCGGCTTGCTCTTGTACAGCGTTTTCCAGCGTGAAAACCCTGCCAGTTAAACTTCTGCTCCTGTTTTTTATCGATGTTCTTGGGTAGTGAGTTTGTCGAAAAATCGTGATATAGATGCGCTATCGATGAAACATTATAATGATATTGTTGCCACATTACTGGCAAAAGCAGCTTCTATTCCTGTCGCGCAGGCCCTACCTTTGATCGAGTTTCCCCCTAAACCTGAGCAAGGTGATCGCGCGATTGCCTGTTTTTCTTTCGCCAAAACCTTACAAAAATCCCCGCAAGAAATTGCGGCAACTTGGGCCGATCGTATTCGAAGCCAAGGCTTGCCGGATGAAATTGCGCGTGTCGATGTGCAAGGGGGATATTTGAACTTCTTCTTTTCCACGCCCAAATTTGCGCAAGATCTGTTGACCGAAGTGTTATCTCAAAAAACAAGCTTTGCAAAGACATCCATCGACCCAAAGCAAACGGCTGTGATCGAATACTCCTCACCCAACATTGCTAAACCTTTTTCCATTGGTCATTTGCGGTCGACCAACTTGGGCGCATGTCTTTCTCGGGTTTATACCTATCTTGGTTGGAACGTGCAGAGGATCAATCACCTCGGGGACTGGGGCACCCAATTTGGCAAGTTAATCACAGCCTATCGCAAATGGGGCAATGCTCAGGATTTTGATCAAGACCCGATTGATTATTTGTTCAAACTGTATGTCCGGTTTCACGAAGAAGAAAAAGACAACCCACAGTTAACCATTGAAGCCCGCGAAGCTTTTTCCATGCTCGAAAAAGGCGATGAAAACGCCAAAGAACTCTGGGAGTGGTTTCGCTCGCTTTCGCTCAAGGAGCTCCATGCGCTTTATTCGAAATTAGGTGTTGAGTTTGATCATATTTGGGGAGAAAGTTTTTATATCGATCAGTTGCCGGCTTTACTACAAACCCTTCACGATAAAAACCTCTCCAAGTTGGATGATGGCGCGCTGATCGTCGATCTTAAGGAGCAAAATCTTTCGGTGGCCGTTTTACAAAAGGGTGACGAGAGCTCACTGTACATTACGCGTGATCTTGCTGCAGCCATCTATCGTTTTCAAGAGTTTGCTTTTACAAAAATGATCTATGTGGTCGGAAGCGAGCAGTCGCTACACTTCCAGCAAATTTTTAGCATCTTACAATTGGCGGGCTATGACTTTTATGACCGCTGCCAACATGTTGCTTTTGGTCAAATCACCTTTGGCAACGAAAAAATGTCGACCCGTAAAGGCAATGTGGTGTTTTTAAAAGACGTTTTAGCGCGGGCCGAAGAAAAAGCTTTATCGATTGTACAGGAAAAAAATCCTGATCTTGAACATCCACAAGTCGTGGCCGAAAAAGTTTCGCTTGCTGCGATTTTATTTGCCGATATTTCCGCCAAACGGATCAAAAATGTAAAGTTTGACTGGGATGAAATCCTTAGTTTTGAGGGAGAAACTGGGCCCTACTTGCAGTACTCTTATGCCCGCGCGCAAAGCTTGATGAAAAAATGGGAGCAAGACTTGCGTCCCATCGAAGACTTTTCGGTTTTTACCGACCCCGCCGAATTAAAGCTGTTGAAAACTGCAAGTCAGTACGTATTTGCATTGGAAAAAGTCGTGCAAGAAAATGAGCCGTTTTATCTGGGCAAGTACCTTTTAGATCTGACCAAAGATTTCAATCGCTTTTATCAAGCCTGTCGTATTGTCGGTGAAGAAGATGCCATTGGAAATGCGCGCGCCAGCCTGGTACAAGCGACATCCTATGTTTTGGCTTCCGGCATGTCGCTGCTGGGCATTCCAACGCTTGAGAAAATGTAAATGCTCCCTTGGGATGTACAAGTCTTATCCAACATGCCTTTGCAAGAGGCATGGGATATGCAAGAGCGTTTCCGCGCGGAGATCATCGCTGGAAGTTCGCAAAGACATTTACTTTTGGTTGAGCACCCACACACGCTCACCCTTGGACGGGGCGAAAAAGGCCAAAATTTGCACCAAAGTCAGCAGTGGTTTACAGCGCAAGGTTTTGATGTTGTCACCCTTAATCGTGGTGGGGAAGTGACCTACCATGGCCCTGGCCAATTGGTCGCTTATCCGGTCTTTGACTTGCAACAGAATAAACTTGGCATCAAAGATTACGTTTGCTTACTCGAAAAATCCATGCTCGATACCCTTGCCCATTTTGGGTTGCAGGGACATCGGCTCGAAGGCCATCCAGGTATTTATGTCGATGGCAAAAAAATTGGCTCGGTCGGCATTCATGTCCGCAAGTTTGTCACCATCCACGGCCTGGCCTTGAACATCACGACCGATCTTAACTGTTTTTCGCAGTTCACCCCGTGTGGCATCCCCAACATCCAAATGACCACACTGGCCCATGAGGGCATTGCAACAACCATGACGGAAGCCATAAGTGTTTTTCAAAATATCTTTTTATCTCAATTTTCGATCTAACCAGGCAAAATAGTTGTATGCAAGCAGTTACGTTATTTACTCTCGACGCATTAGAGCCACGCGTCAATGGATGAGGTTCTCTCCTTCGATGCCACTACCTGCCTAGAAAAATACTTTACTTTTGCCGTTTGAAAGGGTTTACAAGATGTCTATGAACAAAATCATCACATCCACATGGGTTCTTTTTTCTATCTTTTTCTTGGCTTTGGGGTGCTCCAAAAAGCAGGGACAGCATCCTGACTATCATGGCACCACGGTTCCATCCCACCCTGCCAACGAGCTCTGGGTCAATGGCGCCGGTGAACCGCAGTTTATGGATCCAGCCAAAATTTCTGAACAGCTGGGATCAGAACTTTCACGTAATATGTTCGTACGCTTGACCGAATTGCATCCTGTGACCTCCAAACCGATTCCGGATTTGGCCTACAAGTGGGATATTTCAGACGATCTCACCGGGTATACCTTTTATATTCGTCAAGACGCAAAATGGTCGGACGGCACGCCGCTAACCGCACATGATGTTGAATGGTCGTGGAAACGCGTCCTCAAACCTGAAACCACTTCGCCTTATTCAGATCTATTTGATGTGATCGCTTTTGCCCGCTATGTCCGCAAAAGCGGTATGCTAGTCAACGTGACCCAAGCGGAGGAAGCTAAGATTACCCGTTTACAAAGCCCATTCATCGAAAGCAAGCGGGTCAATGAAAACCAACTTGCTGTCCTTGTGCTGGAAAATGAGGCAGATTACCAAAGCAAACTCACGCAAGCCTTCCAGGAAAACAATATTACTTTTGTCCCATTCCCGGATGATTTGGTGGGTATCAAGGCGCTCGACAAAGAGCGATTTGAAGTCAAACTGAACTCACCGGCGCCTTATTTTCTGGGCCTGATCACTTATGTAGTGTTCTCGCCACTGCCTCGTCACGTCATCGAAAAATTTGCAGGTGCAAAGCAGCCGGAAGCTTGGACACGTCCAGAGAATATCGTAGTCAGTGGCCCCTTTAAGCTGACCCAAGAAGAATTCAAACAATACAAATTGTTTGAGAAAAACCCGTTGTATTACCATGCAGACCAAGTCAAAATCGACAAAGTCAAAAGTATCATGATCGAAGATTATACCGCCGATATTCAAGCCTACGAAACCGGTCAGTTCGATTGGTCATGCTGCGCTTCGATTCCGACCGAAATGATGGACAAAGTCAAAGTCAAACGTGACTTTCATAATCATGCCATCTACGGCACCTACTACTATGTATTCAATACCCAAGAAAAACCTTTTGACGATCCACGTGTACGTAGAGCACTAAGTCTAGCTGTTGATCGTGAAACCATTGTTGAAAAAGTAACCCGTCAGGGCCAGCTGCCAACCTATAACTACATTCCAAGCAATACCTTTTATCAAGGCCCAAAAAGTAAATTCTTTGATCCCGAAACCGCCAAAAAACTACTGGCTGAGGCAGGCTTTCCCAACGGCGAAGGGTTTCCGACATTTGTCCTTAAATATAACACTGCCGATAGCCACAAACAAATCGCCTTGGCCATTCAACAAATGTGGAAAGTGCATTTGGGCATCAAAGTGGAGCTGGTCAATATGGAATTTCGTGTTTTGATGGATCAGATGGATGCCAAGCAGTTCCAAGTGATGCGTCGAGGGTGGATCGGTGACTATATGGATCCGCACGCTTTTGCCAGTCAGATCATGAGTGAAAGTGGTAATAACCCAACAAGTTGGCATAACCCGACCTATGATGAGCTTGTTCGCAAAACCGACTATGAAAAAGATCCAGATAAGCGCAACGCTTTATTTTATCAAGCTGAAGAAATTTTAAATCAGGAACAGCCGATCATGCCAATTTATATCTACACCCGTGCGCATATGCTCAAACCCTATATCAAAGGACACTGGGATCCAATCAGCGATATTCATGAATGGAAATACATCTCGATTGACGAGCGTTGGTATAACGGAGTACCCGAAGATCACACCAAAAAAGAAGAGGAAGTACCTTGGTGCGACAAAGTTACGTACCAAAAAAAATAATCTCTTACCAAGCAGAGATTCCAATAGTTTTCTTTTCTATTTATAGATATATTGGCGGCTATGGCATTGCAAACCCTCAAAGGCATGCAGGATATTCTTCCGGCGGATATCAAGCGTTGGCAAGCAGTTGAAGCTCAGCTTGCGGCGTTGGCAACCGCATATGGCTACGAAGAAATTCGCACCCCTGTGTTAGAACCGCTAGAGTTGATCAAACGAGGTGTCGGTCAGCATACCGATATTGTGCAAAAAGAAATGTACGCTTTTGAAGATCAAGGCGGCACGCAGATCTGCGCCAGACCCGACGCGACGGCCCCAGTCATGCGGGCGTATTTGCAACACCACCTTGAACAGCTCAAACCGATCACCAAGCTTTTTTATATCGCTCCGTTATTCCGCCACGAACGTCCTCAAAAAGGTCGCTATCGACAGTTTCACCAATTTGGGGTCGAGGTCATGGGCAAACGCGCCGCCTCGATTGATGTCGAACTTATTTTGCTTGCCACTGATATTGTTCACATGTTTGAACTTCCCAACCCGCGTCTAGAAATCAATTCGCTTGGCGATCAAGCCTCTAGGCAAGTCTATCGAGAAATTGTGCAAACCTATTTTGGCAAATTTGTAGATCATCTGTCCGAACATGAAAAAATGCGTTTGCAAGAAAATCCTTTGCGTTTACTCGATAGCAAAAATCCAAACTTACAGGACGCCATTGCCAACGTACCAAGTATTTTGGATTACTTGAATGATGATTCAAAACAATTCTTTGATGACGTACTCGAAGGACTCACCGTCAACAATGTTGACTTTGCCGTCAATACCTCCATCGTGCGTGGGCTCGACTATTATTGTGATACCTCCTTTGAAATCAAAGTCGATGACTTAGGCGCGCAAGACACCGTTGTTGGTGGCGGGCGCTACGATGGTTTGAGTCAGCAACTTGGTGGACATGCTGTACCTGCTTCTGGTTTTGCCATGGGGATTGAACGGCTGCTTTTAAGCACTGCAAACCTTGCAACCGGCTCTATGACCAATATTGTGGTTTTACCTTTGGGCACCAAAGTCGAAGCCCATGCGTTGCAACTGGCCCATCAATTACGAACACAAAGCAAGCAAAGTGCCATACATTTTTTACCCAACAATTCGAGTCTTAAATCTGGACTACGGGCTGCCAGCAAATACAATGCGCAGCATGTCCTTATTATCGGAGAACAGGAACAAGCCAAGGGTCTTATCCTTTGGAAAAATTTTGCCAGTGGCGAGCAAGTTGAAATCCCGCTCAACGACCTAGCCAAAACATTGAAAGAGATCGTATGACAACCTATCGAACCCATACATGTGGACAACTTCATGCAGAACATGTCAAACAAACCGTAACACTTTCTGGATGGGTCAATGCAAGACGTGATCACGGTGGTTTGATTTTTATCGATCTACGTGACCGCTACGGCATCACCCAAGTTGTGATCAATCCCGAAACCAGTCCGGAAGCACATCAATTGGCGCAGCAGCTTCGTGACGAATTTGTCATCACCATTGAAGGTGCTGTTTCCAAACGCCCTGACGCCATGATCAATGACAAAATGAGTACCGGCGAGATCGAAGTTATTGTTAGCGCGCTCATCATTCAATCTGCTTCTGATGTCATTCCATTTCAAATCCAAGAGCACGTCGAAGCCAATGAGGTTACGCGGTTAAAACATCGCTACTTGGACTTACGCCGGCCACCCTTGCAAAAAAACTTGCAGATCCGACATCAAATCAATCACACCATTCGCAACTACCTTAATGAGCATCGTTTCTTGGAAATTGAAACCCCGTATCTTACCAAATCGACACCCGAAGGTGCGCGCGACTACGTCGTACCTAGCCGTGTTCATAAAGGTAAATTTTTTGCGCTGCCACAGTCACCGCAATTATTTAAACAGCTTCTCATGATTTCCGGTATGGACCGCTACTATCAAATTGTTCGCTGTTTTCGTGATGAAGATTTGCGTGCGGATCGACAGCCCGAATTCACCCAGCTCGATATGGAGCTTAGTTTTACCACACAAGCAGAAATTCAAAACATCATTGAAGGATTGATCCAAAAGATCATGCTTGATGTTATGGGCGTTGCAATCAAAGCGCCGTTTACCCGCTTAACCTATGCGCAGGCGATGTCTTCTTATGCCAGTGACAAACCTGATTTGCGTTACCCGATCGCAATGAAAGAACTCTCTGACGTGTTGGCCAAAACCGATTTTAAAGTTTTTCAGTCTGTCATTCATGGTCAAGGTGAAATCCGCGGTATGAAAATTCCTGGTGGGGAATCGATCTCACGCAGCCAAATCGATGCACTGACCAAACAGGTACAACAATTTGGTGCCAAGGGCATGGTCTGGATCCGTAAAAAGGCCGATCAAATTACTTGCTCGGTTGAAAAGTTTCTCACCTCAGAAGAGTTACAAGGCTTGGCCACAGCTCTGGAAATGGACAATGATGACCTCGGTCTGATTGTCGCCGATCAAGCAGGGATTGCCCGCACTGCCTTAAATGAAATCAAGCCGGAGGTGCTGGCCAAAGTTGGGTTCAAACCAACACAAGCGTGGGCGTTTGCATGGGTCGAGGATTTTCCACTGTTTGAATTTGATCCTGAGCAAAATCGGCATGTCTCCATCCATCATCCTTTTACATCGCCTTTGGCACAAGACATGGATGATTTGATGGCTGGGCAAAATCTAACCAAAATCCGATCCAATGCCTATGACCTGGTGCTCAATGGCTTTGAAATCGGTGGTGGTAGTATTCGGATCCATCAGCAAGATGTCCAAAAGGCCATTTTTTCTGCCCTTGGTTTGGATGAAGCGCAGGCCAACGAAAAATTTGGCTTTTTCTTAAAAGCTTTGCAATATGGCACCCCACCGCATGGAGGTATCGCCTTGGGCATTGATCGGATCGCCATGCTGCTTGCAGGTGCAACCAGTCTGCGTGATGTTATTGCTTTTCCAAAAACCCAAAACGCCAATGATCTCATGGTCGACGCCCCAGGCAAAATTGAACTTGAGCAGCTGTTAGAGCTAAACTTAAGCCTTTTGCAGAAAGAATCGATTTGAACAAAGTGCCGATCAAACCAGGTTTTTTGATCATTGATATGCAAAAAGCATTTCTTGATGATCCAAATGCTAGCTTTGTCCCCTCGTTGCCGAATGCTTGTGAATATATCAATTATGTTGCAGATGGTTTTCGCTTCGCTCAATTACCTGTTCTGCTTATTCATGATGGTGAATCTGTACAACCCGATCAAGCACATTATGGTTTTATTGATGCCATCAAACAAGATCCAAGTGATATTGTGATTCATAAACAATATGGCAATGCTTTCCGCGATACTACCCTGTCAGAAACGCTGCAAAAACTGGAAATCAATTTTTTATTATTTGCCGGCTTTAAAGCTGAAGCGTGCGTATTGGCAACCATTCACGGCGCCATCGATCGAGATATCCCCTATGCCATTTTAAAAAATGGCATCACCAGTACAACAAGTGACGGTGCCACATTTATCGAAAAAACCTTTCCTCTGATTAGTTACAGCGTCGTCGATCAGCTTTTGTTACATCGATAGCATCCAGTCTATGTGATGTTATTTTTGCGGAAGCTCTGTTTGTTGTTGTAAGCGCCCTGCATCCGAATTGGTTTCGGTTCGTACCGTCATATCAAGATCAAATAACTTGATAAAGTCATCCATCGTAGCAAGATCCCAATACACCACATCTGACTGCGGATGAAACCGATTCTGCGAAAGTGCAACAGAATCAACTTGAATGGTCAATTGCTCTGTCCAGTCTTTCCTGGATTGTTGTATATCATCACCAATGACCGGAAGCTGCTCTATGCCTGGCAAAGATTCATGGAAATAGGTGGAAAACTCCTCTCGGCTTTCACGCAAAGCTTGATCAGTAGAGCTAATGACGTTGATGGCCAAATGAAAATCGGATTTTTGACCGTCTTTGGCAGTAAACGTTAACTCATACGTCGTCCAACCTTGCAAAGGGCTATAGAGCTTATTGATCTTGGTAAGATCATATGCATCGACCAAATACGTTTCAGGTCTTTCTGACATTTGCGCTTGCACATTGATACAGCCAAAAGTGATCATCAAAGCGGCTAAAAGATATTTCTTCATGTCTTTCCTTTGTTGGTTCAAATACAGACCTATCACAACGATTTCGACCCTGTCCACACACAAAAAAACAATAATTACAATATGTTATAAAGTTTATTCTGAAGGAAAATAAGCCCAGGCATCGATTTTTCTAGACCTCATGATACTTCAAAACCCATTTATAGAATAATG